>CAYNFK010000015.1:0-64052 GCA_964396405.1 uncultured Enterobacteriaceae bacterium | reverse complement strand
ACATCAACTTCAACCCGCCCTTCCGCCGCGCCGACATGGACGAGCTGGTGGCCGAGCGCACCGGGCTCACCCGCGCCGCGCTGCGGGATCCTGCCAGCTGCGAGGCATGGTGGCGCCTGCACCGCAAGGTCGAGGAAGGGGAGAAGCTCCCCACCACCTGGGGCAAGTGGTGGGAGAAGCTCTTCGAGGAGCTCGTGGAGCCCACGCTGATCGATCCCACCTTCGTCACCGGCTTCCCGGCCGAGATCTCACCGCTCGCGCGCCGCAGCGACGCCGATCCCGAGATCACCGACCGCTTCGAGCTGTTCGTGGCCACCTGGGAGCTCGCGAACGCGTTCAGCGAGCTCAACGATCCCGTGGACCAAGCGCAGCGCTTCCTCGATCAGGTGGCGGCCCGTGCCGGTGGTGACCACGAGGCGATGTACTTCGACGCCGACTACATCCGGGCCCTGGCGTACGGCATGCCGCCGGCGGCCGGGCAAGGGATCGGCATCGATCGCCTCGTGATGCTCATGTGCGGACGCACGTCGATTCGCGAGGTGATCCTGTTCCCCACGCTCCGCCCCGAGCGCACGGCGTCCGAGGGGGAGAGCGATTGACCGACGATCGACCGTCGGTGTCGCGGGTTGGGTTCGATAAGCTCCCGCCCGTGCCCGAAGGCTCATCCTGGCCCGCTGAGCGCTGGCTGGCGCTCGGCCACCTGCGCTCGGGCGGCGGCACGGGCGAGGCGTTCGTCTCGGTGGTCACGGCGCTGTCGGTGGTGGGCGTGGTGCTCGGCGTGGCGGTGCTGAACTGCGTGCTCGCCGTGATGACGGGCTTCGAGATCGACCTGCGCGACAAGATCTTGGGCGCGAACGCGCACATCGTGGTGCTCCAGTACGGTGGGAGCATGGAGTCGGGCGACGAGGTGCTGGCGAAGGTTGAGAGCACACCCGGTGTGGCCCACGCAGCACCGTTCATCTACGCAGAAGCGATGATCCGCTCGGCCAGCGGCGTCTCGGGTGCGATCTTCAAAGGGGTTGACCCGCTGCGCACCGGTGAGGTCACCACGGTGCGCGATCAGATCGTGCTCGGGCTTGAGGGTCCCACCACCGACGACGATGAGCGTCGTCAGGTCTACGTGGCGCTCGATCAGCCGATCCCCGGGCCTCGCGCCGAAGATGAGCCCCTGCCGGGCATCTTGATTGGCGATGAGCTGGCCCAGGAGCTTGTGGTGGCACCCGGCGACGAGGTGCAGATCATCAACCCGATGGGTCGCGGGCCTGGGTTCATGGGCGTGCCGACCCCAACGGTGAAGCGCTTCCGGGTAGCGGGCGTGTTCCACTCGGGCATGTTCGAGTACGACACCAAGTGGACCTACGTGGCCATCCCCGCGGCGCAGGAGTTCTTGGGCATCGAGGGCCGCGTCACCGGCGTGGAGGTTCGCCTCGACGATCTCGATGCTGCGCCCGCCATCTCCGACCAGCTCGATGCCGAGCTGGAGCACCCGTACTACGCGCGCAACTGGCGCAACCTCAACGCCGCGCTCTTCGAGGCGCTGGCCTTGGAGAAGGTGGTGATGGGCCTGATCTTGGGCCTCATCAACGTTGTGGCGGGGCTCCTGATTGTGTCCAATCTCACCATGATGGTGATGATGAAGCGGCGCGAGATCGCCATCCTCAAGGCGATGGGGGCTTCGCGCGGCGCGATTCAGCGGATCTTCGTCACCGTGGGCGGTGTGATCGGGCTCATCGGGGCAGCGGTCGGGTCTGCGCTCGGATACGGCGGCTGCCGATTCTTGGCATGGTACCAGTGGCCGCTGGAGACCGACGTCTACTTCCTCTCGAGCCTGCCCGTCGTGATTGAGCCTCTCAACTTCGTGATCGTGGCGGCAGCGGGCTTGCTCGTGTGCCTGTTGGCGACCGTGTACCCGGCGTGGCGCGCGGCCTCTGTGGACCCGGTGGCCGGGCTTCGCAACGAATGAGCGGCGTAGCTGTGGCGGTCGATCGGGTAGGCAGGACCTACCACAAGGGCGGACGCGCACTGCGCGTGCTCGACGGCGTCTCGCTCCGGCTTGCACCGGGCGACCGCGTGGCGATCGTGGGTCCATCGGGAAGCGGAAAGTCCACCTTCCTGCACCTGCTCGGCCTGCTCGATCATCCCACGTCGGGCACCATCACGCTGGATGGCGTGAACGTGGGCGAGCTGCCGGATCGTGCCCGCGATCGGCTGCGGAGCCGGTCGATCGGCATGGTGTTCCAGCAGCACCACCTGCTGCCGGAGCACGACGCGCTGGGCAACGTCAGCGTCCCGATCCGCCTGGCAGGAGGCGATGCCAGGCTGGCGAACGAGCGCGCAACGGTGTTGCTCGAGGCGGTCGGCCTGGGCGCGCGCCTCACGCACCGTCCAGCTGAGCTGTCCGGCGGCGAGCAGCAGCGCGTGGCGATCGCGCGCGCGCTGGCGATGACGCCTGGGCTCCTCTTGGCCGATGAGCCCACGGGGAACCTCGACACCGCCACAGCGGACGAGGTGTTGGCGCTGCTGCTGCAGTTGCACGAGCAGCTCGGCACCACGCTGGTGGTGGTCACGCACTCGCTGGAGCTGGCGAGCCACTTCCCGCGCCGGCTCGCGATGCGCAGCGGCGTGCTCGGGGAGGCCGCATGAGGCGGCTGGGCGCAGCGCTCGCGTTGTTGTTGGGGTGGTGGCCCGTCGCGGCCCGCGCCGAGGCCCCGGCTGCCGCGGCCGGCACGGTCGACGAGGTCGTCGTGCGGGGCACCCGATGGATCGAAGAGGCCGCCGTGCTCGCACGGATCGGCCTGCGGTCGGGCGACACCATCACCTCCGAGAAGGTCCGCACGGATCTCGAGGCGGTCTACGCCAGCGGGTACTTCGAGGATGTGGAGGTCCGCACCGAGGAGACCGCGTCGGGTCGCACGAAGCTCATCTTTGTGGTGGTTGAGAAGCCGGCTGTGCTCGATGTGAAGATCGAGGGCGAGAAGAAGGTCAAGGAAGAAGACCTGCGCGAGCTCATCGATGTGCGCTCGTTCGGCGTGCTCAACCAGACGAAGATCCAGGAGACCGTGGCCGCGCTCCGCGACAAGTACGTGGAGGAGGGCTTCTACCTGGTCGAGATCGATCCCGAGGTGGTGGAGATCGGCAAGGACCGTGTGGAGGTGGTGTTCCACATCGTGGAGAACCGCAAGGTGCGGGTGCAGCGCGTGGCGTTCACCGGCAACGTAGAGGTGCCCGACCGAAAGATCCGCCGCTTCTTGCAGACCAAGGAAGCCGGCCCGATCCCGTGGCTCACCCAGTCCGGCAAGTTCAACCGCGACGTGCTGGACAACGACCAGCAGCTCGTGCAGCTCGTGTTCCTGGAAGAGGGCTACGTCGACGCCCGGGTGGATCGTCCCAAGGTCTACCTGTCGCCCGACAAGCGGTTCCTCTACGTCTCGTTCCACGTCGACGAAGGCCAGCGCTACAAGATCGGCGGTCTGGAGGTGGATGGCGACTTCATCCCCGAGCGCGGCCTCACCGAGGAGGCCGTGCGCCTGGTGGCCTCCGGCCGCTCGGTCTACGATGTGCAAGACGACCAGTGGCGGCAGAGCCGGGGTGCGAAGCCGCGTAAGTTCCGAGGTGAGGGTCGCGGGGCGAAGATCGATCCCGAGGCCTGGTACAAGCACAGCGAGATCGGGCAGGTCGTGCAGTCGATCTCCCAGCTCTACGGCGACCGCGGCTACGCCTTCGCCAATGTGATCCCGCAGCCCATCCCCGATCGCGAGACCGGCACGCTCGACGTGCGGCTGCTGATCCAGGCAGGTGATCCGCAGCGCATCGGGAAGATCAACATCTCGGGCAACGACCCCACCCTCGACAAGGTGGTGCGCCGCGAGATCCTGGTCAACGAAGGGGAGGTCTACCGAGGCAGCTTGCTCGATGCGTCGCGCGCTCGCCTGCTGCGGCTGGGCTTCTTCGAGAACGTGGAGATCAGCACGCCCAAGGGCGAGGGCGAGAACGTGCTCGACGTGAACGTAAAGGTCACGGAGCAGCCCACAGGCAGCTTCAGCCTGGGCGTGGGCTTCGGCACGGTCGAGGGCTTCGCGATCAACGCCTCCGTGCAGAAGAACAACTTCTTCGGCCTCGGCTACAACGTGAACGCCACGGTGAACTGGAGCCAGCGCCAGCGCAACATCAACCTGAGCTTCCAAGACCCGTACTTCTTCGACAGCCGCTGGACGTTCACCCTGAGCGGCTTCTGGTTCGAGCGTCAGATCCAGCTGCCCGAGTACCAGCGTGGCGCGAGCGTCGCGATCGGTCGCTACCTGGATCGCGCCGACGACGTGCAGATGGCGCTCACCTACACCATCCAGGACGTGGGCTTGAGCCAGCTGGATGCGTCGCGCCGCCGCCTGTTTGGCGGTCAGCTGTTCGCCAACGGCCTCACGAGCACACTGGGCGTGAGCGTCATCGCCGACAAGCGAAACAACCGCATCTCCCCCACGAAGGGCGTCTACGCCACGGCCGAGCTCTCGCTCTCGGGCGGCTTCCGAAACGGTGAGCAGATCATCAGCCTGCTCGGCGGTGACTTCAACTTCGTGGAGCTCAACGCCAACATCCGGTTCTACCAGCCGCTGATCCCGCGCAGCGACTGGCTGGTGTTTCGCGTGAACAGCACGCTCGGCATGATGTGGTCCACCGATGGCAACGTGATTCCGTTCGTGCATCGTTACGGCGCGGGCGGCATCCAGTCGGTGCGTGGTTTCCCCTGGTTCAGCCTGGGCCCCACCATCCGCACCACGCAGACCGACGATCCCAGCCGGGGCGATGTGAACCTGGTGGTGCGCGGCACGCAGTTCTGGCAGAACAACTTCGAGCTGGAGTCGCCCATCGTGCGGGCGGCCGGCATCAAGCTCGTCGTGTTCTTCGACGCCGGCAACGCGTTCGGCGACCCCTACGGTGTGGGGGGGATCAACCCGCTGGAGCTTCGCACCTCGGTGGGTTTTGGCGTGCGCTGGCAGAGCCCGATCGGGCCGCTGCGCTTCGAGTGGGGCTTCCCGCTCGCCCCGCGCGAGGATGAGCGCAGCAACCTCTTCGACTTCAGCATCGGCAGCTTCTTCTAACTGGATGCTGCGTGTGCCCTCACGGGTTCACGGCTTGGCAAGCGCTGGATCTGGGCGTTAGTCGCCGCAACCCTTCGTCGTTTCCCGGAGTGCCTCGATGCGTCGTCTCCTCGCTCTCTCCCTCGCCCTGTGCTCGTCCTCGGCTCTGGCCCAGACGGCCCCTGCGGTGAAGCTCTGCGTGATCGACGCGCAGAACGCCCTCAACGAGACCGCCGAAGGCAAGGCTGCGCGCAGCAAGCTCGAGTCCACGTTCGCAGCCAAGCAGGCCCAGCTCGCGCAGCTCGGCAAGGACCTCGAGAAGCAGTTCACGGACTACGAAGCCCGCAAGATGATCCTCTCGGATGCCGCCCGTAAGGACCAAGAGACCCTGCTGATGACCAAGCAGGCCGAGCTCCAGTCCAAGATGGCGGAAGCCGAGACCGAGATGCAGGAGATGTACGCCGGGCTGCTGGGCAGCATGGAAGAGAAGCTCCTCAAGTCGGCTTCGGCGATCGCGGCCACCAAGGCCTGCACCGTGCTCCTCCCCAAGGAGGCCACGATCTACGTGGCCGCCGGTGTGGTGGATCTCACGGCCGATGTGATCAAGGACCTCGACGCGAAGAAGTAGCGTCGGGCGCTCGGCACACGGGGTTCAGCACGCAGCCGGGGCACACTTCGGCGTCACGGTGGCCCTTGCAGTCGCCGCTGATGCCCGTGTGGGCGAGCGCGAAGTCGTAGCGAACGGGGTCCGCGGCGTCGTAGCTGCGCAGGCGGTCGGTGATCTCCCGGCTGGTGCGCCAGCTCGCGTCGGTGCGCGTGGTGAGGCCGAGGAAGCGTGAGAGACGCGCCACGTGAACGTCCACCGGCATCTGCAGGTCCGCGGGCGTGAGCGTGGACCACAGGCCGCGATCGACGCCCTCTGTGGGAGGTCGCACCATCCACCGCAGGTAGAGCAACCACCGCTTGCAGCCGGAGCCGTCGCGAGGGGAAGGCAGCAGGTAGCGCGCTCCTCGGGGCAGGTCGGCGAAGCTCAGCACGGGGAGCCGCAGCTCCTTGGCCCCTGCGATGAGCCCGTCGCGGAGCGTGTCGGTGGCGTGGGTCAGGCGCTGCGCGAGGTCGCCCGGTCCGGCGAACAGCGTCGACAGCGACACCTGCGGGGCGGCGCGGTGGGTGGCGGAGAGCAGGAGGGCCAGGTCGCGCCCGTCATTCCAGCGGTAGCGGACGCCGCTGAGGAGGTCGTCGAGGCGATCCACAGGGAGCGCGGACGCCGCCTTGGGACCCCCGATCGAATCGATCCGCTCAAAGACCTCGTCGAGCACCGGCAAGAACAGGTCGACCGATCCAAAAGCAAGCACCACGGCCACCAAGCCTGCGACCTCCTGATCCAGCGGATCGGCGTAGCGGTGCACGAAGCGCAGCGGGTCGCGCACCACCCGGGACGGTCCGTCGGTGGCGGCGTAGAGGGCTTCGAGGCAAGCATGGACAGCGTCGACGGGCATGGCCCTGGCCCTTACCCCGAACCAAAGCCCTGCGATCCGCGCGTTCGTCCGCACCTGGTGTGTCCGCGCTGCCGAGGCGAGCTGGAGGATGCGCCGGGCTGGCTCGCCTGCGTTGCATGCTCCGTGCGCTGGCCGGTGGTGGAGGGCGTTCCCTGGTTGATCCCCGAGGAGGCCGTGCGGGTTCGGGTGCCGTCGAAGGGGACGCTGCGTTAGTCGGGCCCGGGCCGAGCAGGCCCTCTGGAGAGCCGATGCTACCGGTCGACCTCGGTGCCGAGCCCAAGTTCGGGACGCCCTCCGACGACCGGTTTCGCGGCCGCCACGTGCTGTCGGTCAAGCAGTTCGATCGCGCCGATGTGGAGCGTGTGTTCGAGGTGGCGCACGCGATGCGCGAGATGGTCGATCTGGTCGGCAGCGTCGACCTCCTGAAGGGACGGGTGCTCGCCAACCTGTTCTACGAGCCCTCCACCCGCACGGCCTCCTCGTTCATCGCCGCGATGTCGCGCTTGGGTGGCAGCGTGATCCCGATCCATGAGGTCCACTACTCCTCGGTGGCTAAGGGCGAGTCGCTGGAAGACACCATCCGCACGCTCGAGGCGTACGCCGACGTGATCGTGCTCCGGCACCACGAGGTGGGGGCTGCCGCACGGGCTGCCAAGGTGGCGCGTAAGCCCGTGATCAACGCAGGAGATGGGGCAGGGGAGCACCCCACCCAGGCCCTGCTCGACCTGTTCACGATCCAAGAAGAGCTGGGCCGTCTGGACGGCGCCACTGTAGCCCTCGTGGGGGATCTCAAGCACGGTCGCACCGTGCACTCGCTCGCGCGGCTGGGCGCGCTGTTCGGGCTCACCTTTCGCCTCGTGGCGCCGAAGGTGCTGGCGATGCCCGAGTCGGTGCTGGCCGATCTGCGCGCTGCGGGCGTGGTGTTCACCGAGCACGAGCGCCTCGATGAGGTGCTCGGCGAGGTGGACGTGTTCTACCTCACGCGGGTGCAGAAGGAGCGCTTTGCCGATGTGACGGCCTACGAGGCGCTCAAGGACGCGTTCATCATCACGCCCGACGTGATGGCTGGCATGCGCCGTGACGCAGTGCTGCTGCACCCGTTCCCGCGCGTGAACGAGATCCACCCCGACTGCGACGCCGACCCGCGGTCCGCATACTTCCGCCAGATCGCCTACGGCATGACCGTGCGCATGGCCCTGCTCGCCCTGGTGCTCGGCCGCGCCTAACCCTCGAGGACCCCATGACCTTCTCCGAGCGCCTCGCCGCCCGCTGCCGGGCCGTCGACAGCCTCCTGTGCGTGGGCCTCGACCCGCACCCCGCCGACCTCGAAGCGCCCACCGCCGAGGCCGCCAAAGCCTTCTGCCTGCGCCTGATCGAGGCCACGCTGCCGTACGCCGCCGCCTACAAGCCCAACGCCGCCTTCTTCGAGGCGCTGGGTGCCGAGGGCTATGCGGCGCTGGCCGAGGTCATCCTGGCCGTGCCCGATGGGGTGCCGGTGATCCTCGACGCTAAGCGCGGCGACATCGCGAGCACCGCGGAAGCGTATGCCACAGCCTGCTTCGAGCGCCTCAACGCCGATGCCGTCACCCTGCACGGCTACATGGGGGCCGACAGCGTCGAGCCCTTCCTGCGCGACCCCGCCCGCGGCGTGTTCGTGCTGTGCCGCACGAGCAACCCGAGCGCAGGCGAGGTGCAGGACCTCGTGGTGGCCGACGCTTCTGGCCATGCGCGCACCGTGTACGAGGCGATCGCCGACCTCGCCAAGGGCTGGGGCGGGCCGGGCCAGGTGGGCCTCGTGGTGGGAGCCACGCGCCCCGAAGAGCTCGCGGCTGTGCGGGCCCGGTCGCCGGACGCGTGGATTCTGGCGCCTGGAGTGGGGGCCCAAGGCGGCGATCTCGCGGCCACCGTCGCAGCGGGCGTGCGCTGGGATGGGCTCGGCCTGCTGGTGAACGTGTCGCGGGGCATCTCCCGCGCTGCGGACCCGGGCCACGCTGCCGCCGAGCTCGTGGCGGCGATGCGCAGTGCGCGCGTGCAGCCCGCCCCGGTGCGCTCGCTGGATGCGCCGTTGATCGCCGGTCTGCTCGAAGCGGGCTGCGTGCGGCTCGGCACGTTCACGCTGAAGTCGGGCCTCACGTCGCCGATCTACCTGGACCTCCGCCGCCTCGTGGGCTTCCCCAAGCTGATGGGCTTGGTCGCCGCCGCTTATGGTCGGCTGCTCGCCGACCTCGAGTACGACCAGATCGCCGCGCTGCCCTACGCCGCCTTGCCGATCGGCACGGCGGTGGCGCTGCACACGGGCGATCCGATGGTGTACCCGCGTAAGGAGACCAAGGCCTACGGCACGAAGGTGGAGGTTGAGGGCGTGTTCGAGCCCGGCCAGGTCGCTGTGGTGCTCGATGACCTCGCCACCACAGGGGGCAGCAAGATCGAGGCCTTCGAGAAGCTGCGGGCTGTGGGCCTGGAGGTCAGGGACGTGGTGGTGCTGATCGACAGGGAGTCGGGCGCGAAAGAGCTGATGGCCGAGGCCGGTGTTCGCATGCACGCCGTGTTCACCCTCTCCGAGCTGCTGGCAGCCTGGGAAGCCACGGGCGCAGTGTCCAAGGCGGCGGCGGATGAGGTCCGCGCCTTTCTTGCGGCGACCGCGCCATGATGGACGCCTTGCTCAAGCAGCTGCTGTTCCTGCTGCCGCCAGAGGGGGCGCATGAGGCCTCGCTGCTCCTGCTCTCGAATGCCGAGGAGGTCGAGCTGGGCTCGATGCTCGACCGGTTCTACCGTCCGCGCCGCCAGCGCCCGGTGGAGCTGATGGGTCTCACCTTCCCCAACCCCGTGGGACTCGCCGCCGGCTACGACAAAGACGGGCGGGTGTGGCGCACGCTCTCGCGGTTGGGTTTTGGCCACGTTGAGGTGGGCACGGTCACCCCGCAGCCCCAGCCCGGCAACCCCAAGCCGCGTGTCTTCCGACTGGAGGCAGATCGCGCGCTGATCAACCGCCTTGGCTTCCCCAGCCAGGGCGCCGACGCGGTGCGCGCAAGGCTGGTGGGCATGAAGCCGCACCCGATGATCCTCGGCGTCAACCTCGGCAAGAACAAGGCCACGCCGAACGAAGAGGCTGGGCAGGACTACGTGCGCCTGGTGGGCGTGTTCGCCGAGGTGGCCGACTACCTGGTGGTGAACGTGTCTTCGCCCAACACGCCGGGGCTGCGTGAGTTGCAGCGTGGTGAGCCCCTGCGCGCGTTGCTCCGGCAGGTGGTGGCGGCGAGGGACGGCGAGCGGGAGCGCATCGCAAGACGGGTGCCGGTGCTCGTGAAGCTCGCGCCCGACCTGGGGGACGCCGACCTCGACGACGCGCTGGGTGCGGTTGCTGATGCAGGCATCGACGGCGTGATCGCCACGAACACCACGATCTCGCGCGACGGTGTACACGGTCCGTTCGTTCAAGAGACCGGCGGCCTCTCGGGCGCTCCGCTCACGGGCCGCGCCACGGCCATGATTCGTGCGATCCGTCAGCGCTCGGGCGACGACCTACCCCTCATCGCGGTGGGCGGCATCATGGGCACGGATGATGCACGCGCGCGGCTCGACGCGGGCGCGAACCTCGTGCAGATCTACACCGGGCTCGTCTACGGCGGCCCGGGCATGGTGCGGCGGGTGGTGGAGGCCCTGTAGCGCCGGCTGTCCGAGAATGGACACTGGGTGTCCACGCCTCTGCCTGCCCTGGCTCGATGACGGTCCGATACGGCCAGCACGCGCAACGAGCAGGGGGGTCGCCGAACCGGGCGCACCCTCCTGTCCAGCGCGCCGGAGGTCGCTGTGCGTGCTGTCCCTTGGCTCCTGCTGGCGGGTTGTGCTCCTCTCCAGGAGGCGTTCCTGCTCGCACCGCCGATCCAGCCGGTGCTCACTGTGGGTCCGGTGGTGGAAGGGCAGGGACTGGCCCTCGGTCTGGTGAACGGCCCTCCGGGGGCGCGGGTGTCGTTCATCGCTGCGGCCCAGCAACGCCCAGGGCCCTGTCGGAAGCTCGGCAAGCGGGTCTGCCTGGACGTCGCGCCCCCCTATGTGCTCGGCAGCGCCCAGGTCCGGGCCGACGGGACCGCCCAGATCTCGCTCACGGTTCCGGATCCCCTGCCGCTGGAGGAGGTCCACTTCCAGGCCGTGCTGGTGCTGTCGGGAAGCGGGGGCACCACGGCCGTGGTCACGCGGGTGGTCAACGACGGCGATCTCGACGGCGCCGTGGATCCCACGTGGCCCACCGTGGGGTCCGTGCACATCGACGGCAGCGCGCCGTGCGCCCCGTTCACGTGCACCGCGAGCGGCGTCGTCGATCCGGATGGGGACGCGGTCTCCCTGCGCTACCGCTGGTTCGTCGACGACATCGAAGTCGTCGACGCCTCCGGGTCCACCTTGCCCGTCGGCGTGGCAGCCCACGGCCAACTCCTCCGGTGTGATGTGGATGCGACCGACGGCACGATCGACGGCGCAGCCACGGTGTACGGTCCGGTGGTTTCGTCCGCCCTCACCGAGGTCGTCGACGCGCCGCCCGTGGTCGTCGACGTTCGTAGCCCCGGTCAGGCCCGACCCGGCGACGCGCTCACCTGCGATGCCGTGGTGACGGACGACTGCACGGATGCGCCCGACGTGACGACCCACTGGGAGGTCAACGGCGTGCCCGTGGTGGGAGCATCGTTGGACACCACGACGCTGCTCCCCGGGACAACCCTGGCATGCCGGGTCACGGCCGAGGACGAGCGCGGAGGGGTCGCGCACGGCTCGGGTCCGTCGTTCACGCTGCTGCCCACGGAGTGGATGGTGCTGGGGGACGTTGCCGGTGGGCGAGCGGGCTACGCTGTGGCCGCGCTCGGCGACCTCAATGGTGACGGCCTCGGTGAGATCGCACTGGGCGCGCCCGACACGAGCACCCCCACAGCGCGGCAGGCCGGCACCGTGCACGTCGTGTGGGGTCGCGACGACCAGACCCTGACCGACCTTGGCATCGAGGACCCGGGCGAGGCCTCGCTCCTCATCGCCGGGGCATCGGGCAGCTACGACGTCGCGGGCATGGGCTGCACCCCGTACATCGTCTCGAGCTGCCCGCGTCTGCAAGCTGTGGGCGGGCTTGATGGGGAAGACGAAGGGCCTGAAGGCGCTGGTTTTGGAGCCGGCCTCGCGTGGGCAGGCGACGTCGACGGCGACGGCCGCGGCGACCTGGTCGCTTCGGCGCCGTACGAGCTGGTGAGCAACCTCTGGCGCGGACGCACCCACGTGCTGTCGGGGCTGAACGGGACCGACGTGCCGGCGCTCGACGGCGACGGCTTCGTGTTCGACGCCGAGTGCGGCCGACGCCGCGATCTCGACCAGCAGCTCCGCACCCTGCCGGCTCCGTTTCGCGCCACGAACGGCGACCTGGGTGGCTACCGGGTCTCGCCCGTGGGTGACGCGAACGGCGACGGGCTCGGCGACTTCGCTGTCTCGGCCCCCAACCACGGGAACGCGGACGAGGGCACGGTCTACGTGGTCTACGGTCGGACCGACAGCACGGCCCTCTCGGCGGACCGCCTGTACACCCGAGGCTGTGGTGCCGTGGAGGTGTCGCTGGCGGGCGTGGACGACGGCGTTGCAGGGGTCGCTGCTTTCGGCCCCAACGTGTCGAACACCTCGTCCTTGCCTGCGCAGTGGGGCCGGAGGCTCGCGCCGGCCGGCGACTTCGACGGCGACGGCTACGACGACGTGCTCGTGCCCACCATCGGGTTTGGCTCCACCAACGTCACCCACATCGTGCGCGGGGGACCGAACCAGCGCTCGACTCGGCTCGCTTACCCTACGCCGGATGCGACGCAGCTCTGGGGGGTGGTGCTCGGGAGCTTCTCGTTCAACAACGGCGTGTACAGCGGGCGCTGGGAGGCTGGCTTTCCGTCCGGCGGAGGCGGTGACGTGAACGCCGATGGCTTTGACGATCTCGCGTTCGCGGGGCGAGATTACGACCGGGACACCTGGCTCTCCGTCCTGTTCGGTCGCGCGGACGACGCGGACGGCGCGCTGAGCACCGGCCAGGCGTCCGATGGGTCGGGCCTTGGCTACACGGTGCGCGGCTCGATCGGGTTGTCGTCGAACTCGGGTGTGGTGGAGATCTTCGGCGACTTCAACGGCGACGGCTTCGACGACATCGCGGTGTCGGCCACGGAAGAACAGTCCGCGCGGGGCCGCGTCTACGTGGTCTACGGCCGTGCCACGCCGGCACCCGGTGTGTCCGTGAACACGCTCCTCAACGGGGGCGGAGGCTTCGTGGTGCAGGGGGAGGAGGACCAGGAGCGCCTGGGCGCCGCGATCAGCGGAGGTGATGTCGACGGCGACGGCCTCGCCGACCTCGTGATCGGTGCGCCCGGACGTGACGGTGCGTCCGGCTGGGACGTGGGGCGTGGGCTGGTGGTGTTCGGGCGCGACACGACGGGGTCGATCACCCACCGCGGCGGCACCGGGGCGGACCTGTTGGTCGGCTCCGATGCCGATGACGCCATCGTGGGCGGTCGCGGTCCCGACGTGCTGGTCGGTGGCGGTGGGGCCGACGTGCTCTACGGCGGCGAAGGCGACGACGTGATCGAGGTGGGTGACGAGGGCTTCCGGCGTGTCCGCGGTGGATCGGGCGACGACGTCCTCAACCTCGGCCACGGGGTGCCCGACCTCGACCTGCGCGAGCTTCGTGCTCGGGTGGGGGACATCGAGCAGGTGGGCCTCTCCGGCCAGACATTGACCGTGACGTCGTTGGCGGTCCTGCGGATCTCCGACACGTCCAACCGACTCGTCGTGCAGGGTGCGACGGGTGGCGTGGTGACGATTCCCGGGGACGGCTGGCAGGGCGCCGGGAGCGTCGACGCCGACGGCAGCACCTACCTGGTCCTGACGGATGGCCGCGCCGAGCTGTGGATCGACGCGCGCCTGCAGACTCAGATCCCGCCCACGGTGGTGAGCACCACGCTCAACGTGCCCGAGAACCCTGACGAGGGCACGGTGGTGGCCCAGCTCGAGGCCTACGATCCCGACGCCCCGGGCGGTGTCCTGATGTACCGGCTGGACGCTGAGGCCAGCGGAGCGCTGTCCATCGATTCGAGCACGGGCGAGCTGATCGTGCACGACCCGGCGTGGTTCGACTTCGAGGGTGCGCACGGACGCTGGCCGCTCAGCATCACCGTCACCGACGGGATGGGCCTCACCACCACCAGCACGATCGACCTCGTGGTGGCGGACGCGGCCGAAGCGCCGCGGTTCACCTCCACGAGCCCGCTGTGGTCGGTGGAAGAGGGCACCGTGGGCACGCTCGGCACCGTGTCCGCGGTCGATGTGGACGTCGACGATGAGGTCACCTACGTGATCGTGGACGACCCCAGCGGCCTGTTCGAGGTCGATCCTGTCACCGGCGACGTGGAGCTGGCCGTGGGCGCCACGCTCGATCACGAGGCCGCCGACACCCACCTGTTCGTGGTGGCGGCTGTGGATCTGTCGGGCCTCTCGGACGAGGTGCTGGTGGAGCTGTGGGTCGGCGATCTCGACGTGGTGGAGCGCGACACCCGCGTGACCTTCTCGCTGCAGGGCTGGTCGATCTGGGAGGACGGCCCGTCGTCGACATCGCGGGGGCTGGAGTCGTTTGGCCTGACCAGCAGCGGGGGGCAAGAGGCCTGCTACACGGTGCCGTCGGCCGATGCGCTCCACACTGAGAACTTCTCGTCGGGGTGGTCGAACGGCTGGCCTAGCGCACCGCTCTCCTTCGAGGCCACGTTCAGCGGCACCGTCTGCGGCTCCACCTCGGTGGTGTACGACCAGGGCACGTGGAACGCTACGGTGCCGGGGGATGTGTCGATCGTGATGCCGGACGAGATCCGGGCGGGCGAGTCCTTCACGCTGGTGTCGAGCTTCGCGCCGGTGGAGGATGGCGCGGCGCTGTGGGGAACGTCGAACGGCATCGAGCTGGGCTTCGCGTTCGAGTTCCGCGATGTCGACATCCGCCTCGCGGGCTGCGATCGCTTGGTCACCCAGACCTGCTCGGTGGCTGTGGACCGCCAGAGCATCTACAGGACCTTCCGCGACAAGTGGTCCAAGCCCTCAAAGGCCTGGCAGGCCGGTCGCCTCGATGATCCCAACCGCTTCGTGCTCACTGTGGCCGAGCCGGTGGTCGCGAGCGGCACCGACATCCAGATCGACTGGGACGACTACTGGCAGAACGCGCTCTCTCTGCTCGGACTCCCCTCGAACGAGGGCTCCCATCGGTGGGACATCGGTGGAGGTGGCTCCGGGATGACCGCCACCCTCGACTACACCATCATGGCGTCGGATGTGGTGTACCGGAGCGAGAGCGCTGCGGTCTTCGATCTCGAGGTGCATGGCGTGGACGCTGTGCTGACGCTTGAGGGCGGCACGCTGGTGCCGTTCCGCCTGGGGGTGCCCGCGCAAGTGGCCGTGCCGGCGGACGCCGATCGGGATGGAGACGGAGACGTGGAGGTGTCGGTGGAGCTGTTCCTCGACGCCACGTTCACCGATCGCTTCGCCCATGCTGAGCGTGCCGGATACGCGATCTCCGCCGCGTTCGGACGCTTCCGGTTGACCAGCGTGGCGGGCGACGTGCTCGCGAACCGGCGCGTGGGGCCTGCGTTTGAGTACCTCTGCGCCCCGCGGGTAGCTGGGGCCGAGATTCCCATCACCTGCTTCACCAGCGGAGAGGAGGAGGTCTTCCAGTACCGTCCGACAGGGTTCGTGGTGCCCTCGATCTTGGGCAGCCTCGACCTCGCCGCGCCGTGATCCGAAAGCTACGAAGTCGTCGGGCGGGGGAGCTGTGAACCTCGAGGCGCTGCAGGCCTTCATCGCGGTGGTGGATCACGGGTCGCTGCTGGCTGCTTCGGAGGCGCTCAACGTGCCGCGCACCACCCTGCGCAGGCGGGTGGAAGACCTCGAGGCGCGTGCCGGCGTCGCCCTGATGCACCGCACAGCGCAGGGCATCGTGCTCACGGAAGGCGGGCAGCTCGTGGTGGAACAAGGCCGCCGCATGCTGCGGGAGGCGGCGTCCTTGCTCGATGCCGCGCGGGAGCTCGGCCGCGAACCCAGCGGGCGCCTGCGGGTGGTGGCCCCCCCGGGACTGCCGCCCAACCTTGTGGTGGGCCTCGTGGCCGCTACCCGCGCGCGGTTTCCGTCGCTGTCGCTGGATGTGCGGTTGTCGCTCGACCCCCTCCAGGGCTTGCTCGGCGACGTCGATCTGGCCTTGCAGATCGGCGATCTGTTGCCCGACGGGCCCTGGAAGGCGTTCGTGCTGCACCGGGTGCCAGAGCGCCTCCTCGCGAGCCCCACGTGGTTGGACACGCACGGGCGACCCAAGACCCTCGCCGACCTCGACGGGCTCCCGATCTTTGCGTGGGCCGCTCCCGATCGCGCAGGCTGCGACCTGCCCCTACGAGCCGGCGGGTTCCACACGGTGGAGCCCACGTTCACGTCCCCCGACATCCACCTCCTGCACCACTTCGCGCTGCTGTCTCAGGGCCTTGCGCTGGCGCCCGATGCCCTCGTACCGGACCCGCAGTTCCTGGGCGTGGCGCTTGAGCCCGTGCTGCCCGAGCTGGTCGGTCGCACCTTGGCGGTTCGACTGGTGGTGCCCGAAGCGGTGGCGAACCTCCCCCGGGTCAGGGCGCTTGTGGAGGCGATGCGCGAGGTCGCTGATGCGATGCCGCCGCATCCAGCGCTCTGATCCGGCCATCGTACCTCGCACGCAGGTCGGGCAGGGTACCGGCAGGACCGGATCCGACCACGACGCGATCGGGGCGGGCGAGGACCTCGTCCACGCCGAGCCGGTCGAGCCAGTCCGCGACGTAAGGATCGGCGGATCCAAGGCGAACCACCACGCCGCGTCGGTGCGCCCACGCGAGGTCGTCGGAGGACGGGTGACGCGCCACCATGAGGCCCCTGTGGTCGAGGCCGCGGTCGAGCGACACGCCGGCGATCGCGGCGGCCGGAAGCGGGAGTCCGGCGAGCGGGCTGCCCGATAGGAAGCCCTCGCCGGTGAGCCGTGGTCGACGGGTTCCCCGGGCGCGCAGCTGCTCGCGCACCCAGGGGATCGCCCCCGCGAAGCGCAGCCGCTCCCGGCGCAGCCATCGCTGGATGCGGCCCCGGGCCTCGAGCTGGCGTCCGAGGAAGACCGCGCCGCGGGTGATCTCCACGACGTGGGCACGCCGCTCGCGCTCCCAGGCGTCCAGCGCATCCTCCGACGCCCGTCCCGCCAGCACGTCGGCCAGCCGCCATGCGAGGCCGAGCGCGTCACGAACGCCGGCGCAGAGCCCTTGGCCCGCGAACGGAGGCATCAGGTGGGCCGCGTCGCCAGCGAGCAGGAGGCGGCCGCGTCGCCAGGTCTCGGCCACCTGGGCCCTGTGGGTGTAGTTCGTCACGCGGCGAACCTGGGTGAGGGCTGGGTCGATGTCGTCCGCGAGCCACGCGAGCACCTGCTCACGCGAGGGGACGGGCTCGTGGTCGCCCAGTGCCACCTCCCAGCGGCGGTGGGCGCCGTGACCGTGGGCGTACAGGTGGAGCCGATCCGGGCGGAGCGTGTAGCGGAAGCCGTCTGGGAGCGCAGAAGCCTCGACGCCGTCCCGCAGCTCCGTGTCGACCACAGCCCATCGCCGTGGGGCCGCCAGGACCTCCCATCCCACGCCCATCGCCTCGCGCACCACGCTGTGACCGCCATCGCACCCGATCACCCAGTCGGCGTGGACCGTTCGAGGGCCGTCGGACCGGATGGCGACGACCTCGACGTGGTCGGCGCGGGCGTGCACAGCCCGCACGGCGTGGTCGGTCCACAGCTGCACCTTGGGGAACCGCCGTAGGCCATCCCGCAGCACCCGCTCCAGCATGGGCTGGTCGAAGAAGGACGACGCGACGAGCGCACCGCTGACCTCGCGCTGCCCTACGGCGGCCCTGATCAGCACGGTGCCGTCACCGTCGGCAACGGCCACGTCTCCGAACGGTGACGTGTGCGGCAGGATGGAAGACAGCAACCCGGTGGTCCCCAGGGCGCGCAGCGTGTCGTGATCGAGGTGGGTAGCGCGCGGGACCGGGAACACGTCGGCTTCGCGCTCGAGCACGATCACGGACACGCCGTGGGCACCCAGCAGGTTGGCGAGCACTGCGCCCGTCGGGCCGCATCCGACGATGCACACCGAGGCACGCTCAGGGCTCATCCGGCGAGGCGCACGACGCAGATGCCGAGAAACGAGATCACGAGCGAGAGGTGCCAGAGCTGGGTCATCATGGGCTCCAAGAAGGTGCCGTCATGTGACCTGCGTGGGCGTCCTCGGGCATGACCACGGGTGGTCAGGGGGTGGGCGGCTCCTGGTCAGCCGAGGCCGGAGGCTCCGGGGCGGGCTCCGGTTCGATGGGCGCAGCGGGCGGCTCGGCGGGTGTCGCCAGGACCTCCAGCGCGTTGACCCGGCGCACCAGCGGCGTGCCCTCCATCACCATGCGCCACTCGCCGTCGCGCTCGTAGGGTGCTTCGTCGATGCGCCAGGTGGTGGTGAAGATGCCGATGCCCACCACGAGCTCGCCATCCTCCCACGACTGTGCTGGCGCACGCACACTCGTGGCCGTGTTCATGGAGGCGGTCCCGGTGGTCTCGATCACCACCGAGCCATCGGCCGCGATCGCCATGTAGGTTCCTGCACCCTCCCACTCGCCAACCCAGTTCGCTGACGGAGGCGGCACACCCTCGGACATGCTCTGCAGCGATTCCTCGTCGAGCAGACCGGAGCACGCGAGCAGGGGAGTCGCCAGACCGATCGCCACGATCCAAGAGAGCGCGCGCATCACCACCTCGTGGGCTCGGCGTAGCGTCAGCGGCTCATCGGGTCCAGCGGACGGACCGCGGGGATACAGGGCCGGCGCGGAGGGACGGTGGGCTTCGTGGTGTGGCTGGCGCTGGCCTTGGCCGACGATGGGGTGCTCGACCGTGCAGCGATCGTGCGGGCCGAGTCCGCACGTGATGTGGACACGCTGATCGCGGCGCGCTGCGAGAGCGAGGACCTCGCCCGGCTGACGCTCGCACTCGGTCGCACACGCGATCGGGCTGTGCTTCCGCGGCTCGTGCTGCTGGCCAGCCTCACCGACCCCACCGTTCGCCTCGCAGCGTACGGCGCTCTGGGCGCGGTGCCGGGGGGGGAGGTGGCGCTCCGCGACGCGCTCGGTGCGGAGGGGAGTGCAGACGGCAAGGCCGCGATCTGGCGGGCGCTGGGTCAGCACGGTCTGCCGGAGGACGTACCGGCGCTGACGGCGGCCGTAGCGCGACCGTCGCCTGAGGGCGCCGGTGCGGCCGAGAGCCTGGGTCGGCTGGCACGCGCTGGCGTCGCGATCGAGCCGGCCGTCGACGCGCTCCTCGCTGCCGCCACCGCCGCGGACCGCCCCCGGGCTGATCTGGCAGCCTGGGCGCTCTCGCGGGCGCGGCCGGCGACGCTGACGGATGTGGATCGCGAGCGCCTGCTTCGAGCATGGCGTCGCAGCGCCCGGGAAGAGGTTCGAGCGTGGCTGCTGCCGGTGCTGCTTGACACCACCGATGTCGCGGGGCGGCGTGCGCTCGCGGCCGAGGTGATGAACGGGCCGTGGCGGCTCCCGAAGGTGGCGCTGCTGTCGGCGTCGTCGCCGGTCTCGTGGACTGAGGCCGACCTGGTGGCGTGGTCGCAGCTGGACGACCCCTGGGTGCGGCAGCGCATCGACGAGATGTCGGGCATCGGCCGCGCCGAGCCGGCAGGCCACGAGCTGCAGCTCACGGCCGTGCGGCGGGGGGAGGGCGGCGCCGATGCACGGTCGGCGGTGCTGGCCCTCGCCCATGACGCCACCGCTGCGCCGCGCGAGCGCACCGCAGCCGCCGACGCCCTGGTCACAACCCAGCCGTCGTCGTCCGAGATCTCCAGCCTGCTCGGGGCCGCCGACGAGGTGGTGATCGAGGTGGTGGCGGATCACCTCTCCACCGTGCTCGGCTCGATGGAGGCGCTGGCGCGAGCTTGGGGGAGCGTCCGCGAGCCCGGTGCGCAGGGCGCGGTGCTCGAGGCGCTCTGGGTGCGCAACCAAGCAGGTGAGGTGCTGCCGGAAGCGCTGCGCCCCAGCCTGGAGGCGGCTGCAGCGACGGGGCCGTTCTTGGTCCGTCAGCGCGCGGCGAGGCTCCTCGGGACCCGGCCAGCGTCGGTGGTCGCGCCGGGCCCTGGAGGCGTTGGCCTGGGGATGGGAGCGTCGTCGGCGCGCGTCGCGCGCGTGCTCACTACGGAAGGGGAGCTTCGCATCGCGCTCGATCCTGAGACCGCACCCGTAGGCGTCGCAGCCTTTGTCTGGCTGGCTGAGCACGATGCCTACGACGCGAGCACCTTCCACCGGGTGGTGCCGGGCTTCGTGGTCCAGACCGGCGATCCGCGCGGCGACGGCATGGGCGGGCCGGGGTGGTTCTTGCCCGACGAGCCCGACTCGCGCCCGTTCGTCGCGGGCACGGTGGGGATTGCGCGCTCGGGCCACGACACCGGCGGCAGTCAGTGGTTTGTGGTCACCACCGACCAGCCCCACCTGGCGGGTGGGTACACGCGGCTGGGTGAGCTGGTCTCAGGGCTCGACGTGGCGCGACGCATCGACCCCAGCGATCGCGTGTTGGACGTGGTGATCGAGCGGGTGCCATGACCGAGTCACCCAAGGCGCTGGCCGTGCGCTGGCTCGATGAGGTCGCACAGGGCGGCGACCCGAAGCGGGTGGGGCTGCGCTTCGATCGCGAGGCCGACCGGGCTGTCCGTGACGCCGTGGTCGAAGTGTGTCGGGCGCGGGGCGTGGAGCTGCCGGACGATGCGCGTGACTGGCCCGGGAAGAAGCTGCTGCGGCGAGGTCAGGGGCGTGATGTGGGCGCGCAGATCGTGCACGCGATGATCGCGCGCGACGAGGGCTTCGTGTGTGCCCACTGTGGGGCTGAGGTGCCGCCCGCAGGCCGCGGATGCCGCGATCACTGCCCGCGCTGCCTGCGTTCGCTCCACCTCGACGTGGTGCCTGGAGACCGTGCCGCGGGTTGCGGTGGGTTGATGCATCCGGTCGGGCTGGTGTTGGAGCACGGTGAGCCGGTGATTCGCTTTCGGTGTGAGCGGTGCGGGCACGAGCGCCGAACGCGCGCCGCCCTGCACGGCGCCGAGCCCGATGACGCGCGCGCGCTCGCAAAGGTGTCGTCCGGCGAGCTGCCGTGACGCGCGGCCTGCACGCACGCGTGGCCGAGGGCATCGTGTCCGGGCGTCTGTGGTCGCCGGGCGATCGGGTGGCGGTGGCGGTCAGCGGCGGCCTCGACTCCACCGTGCTCCTCGACCTTCTGCACCGCACCCGCGGCGTGCACGGCGGGGTGCTCTCGGTGGTGACGGTGGACCACGGCATGCGATCCGGCAGTGGAGCCGACGCCGACGGCGTGATCGCGGAAGCCGAGCGACGGAGCCTGCCGTGGCAGCGCCACCGCGTGTCCCTTCCATCAAGCGCGTCCGAGGCCGTTGCGCGGGCGGCTCGGTACGCTTGGCTCGACCAGCTGGACGTGGAGGCTGTCGCTCTGGCCCACCACCGCGACGATCAGGTGGAGACCTTGCTGCTCGGGCTGCTCCGCGGGCATGGTGCGCGGTCGCTCGCCGGGATGGCTCGGGTGCGAGGCCGGTACCGGCGCCCCCTTCTCGATGTCTCACGCGCTGAGCTGCAGGGCTGGGCGGCGCACGCGCAGCTCACCTGGTCGGAAGATCCGTCGAACGCTTCGCTCGGGCCGTTGCGCAACCGGGTCCGACATGAGCTCGTGCCGCTGCTGGAGGTCCTTCGAGCCGGCGGAGCGGAAGCGGCCGCCCGGACCGCGGGGCTGCTCGGAAGCGATGACGCGTACCTCTACGACCTCGCTGCGGACGTGCCGTTCGACGGATCGTGGGCACGCGGCGTCGTCGCCGACGGCCCGGAGCCTGTGGTGCGGCGTGCGCTGCTGTTGCAGCTCGGGGAGGCCACAACCGCCGGCCACGTCGATGCGATCCTGGCAGCCGCCCGACGAGGACGCGGGCGCATCGTGTTGTCCGAGCATGTCTCAGTGGTGGTCGACGCCGCAAGCGTGCGTATCGTAGAGACGTCGGGACGTAGCTGACCGCTGCGCTCCGGTCGGATACATGGGCCGACTGAGCTTGCAGGCCCACGGAGCCCTCCCCGCATGAACCGCACCTCGCGCGCCAGCTTCTTCCTCTTTGCGCTGTTCCTGCTCATGGTGGCCATGTTTATCGGGTTTGCGCCCGGTCAAGATGGTGCGGCCGTGGTCGGGTACCACGAGTTTGTCCAGGACGTCACCGAGGGCCGAGTGGCCGAGGTGGTCGTGCGCGGGCAAGAGGTTCGCTACAAGACGCTCGACGACGAGACGCGCCTGACCACCGCGCCGGCCGAGCAGGCTCCGATGATGGAGATGCTCGACAAGGCCGCCGTGGCGCGCAGCTTCGAGCCCGAGTCCGACGACAACCTCGTGTGGACCTTGCTCATCTCGATCGTTCCGATCGCGCTGATGGGCGTGTTCTTCTTCTGGTTCATGCGCAACCTGAACAACACCAACGGCCGCGCGATGAGCTTCGGCAAGTCGAAGGCCAAGCTGCAGTCCGAGACCAGCCGGCGGTTCACGTTCGAAGACGTGGCCGGCATCGACGAAGTGAAGGACGAGCTCGAGGAGATCATCGACTTCCTCAAGGATCCGCGTCGGTTCACCCGTCTGGGCGGGCGCATCCCGAAGGGCGTCCTGCTGATGGGCACCCCCGGCACCGGAAAGACCCTGCTGGCGAGGGCCGTCGCGGGCGAGGCGGGCGTGCCGTTCTTCAGCATCTCCGGGTCCGACTTCGTGGAGATGTTCGTGGGCGTTGGTGCGAGCCGCGTTCGCGACTTGTTCGAGCAGGGCAAGAAGCAAGCGCCGTGCATCATCTTCATCGACGAGATCGACGCGGTGGGCCGTCAGCGCGGGGCAGGCCTGGGCGGTGGTCACGATGAGCGCGAGCAGACGCTGAACCAGCTCCTCGTCGAGATGGACGGCTTCGAGGGCAACGAGGGCGTCATCATGATCGCCGCCACCAACCGGCCCGATGTGCTCGACCCCGCCCTGCTCCGTCCCGGCCGATTCGACCGCCGCATCGTGGTGCCCAACCCCGACGTGAAGGGCCGCCAGCGCATCTTTGAGATCCACACCCGCCGCATCCCGCTCGCTGACGATGTGGAGCCCGAGGTGATCGCCCGCGGCACGCCCGGCTTCTCCGGTGCCGACCTCGAGAACCTGTGCAACGAGGCCGCGCTGCTCGCCGCTCGCAAGGACAAGAAGCAGGTCGCGATGGAAGACTTCCTCGCTGCGCGCGAGAAGATCGTGATGGGGCCCGAGCGTCGCAGCCTCGTGATGCCTGAGGACGAGCGTCGCAACACCGCCTACCACGAGGCGGGTCATGCCATCGTGGCGCATCTGCTGCCCGGGCACGACCCGGTGCACAAGATCACGATCGTGCCGCGCGGGCGCGCGCTCGGCCTCACCTGGACGCTGCCGAAAGAAGATCGGCTGTCGATGACCCGCAACGACATGCTCAAGCAGCTCTCCATGATGATGGGCGGCCGCGCGGCCGAAGAGGTCGCGCTGAGCGAGGTCACGGGCGGTGCGAGCAACGATCTGCTCCGCGCCACCCGCATGGCGCGGCACATGGTGTGCAACCTCGGCATGTCGGAAGGCCTCGGTCCCGTGAACTGGGGCGACGATGAGGGCGAGCCGTTCCTCGGGCGCAGCTACGGTCGCCCGGCGGGCTACTCCGAAGACACAGCCCGTCGCATTGACGACGAGGTGAAGACGCTGCTGGAACGGGCCTACGAGTCCGCGCGGGTCATTCTCACGCACAACCTGCACGTGCTCCACCGGGTGGCCCAGACGCTGATCGAGCGGGAGTCGCTCGACCAAGCCGAGTTCTCGGCGATCGTGTCGGATGCGGGCCCGGTGGCACCGCGGGGCCTGTCGTGGATGGGCGTCTAGCCGACGTCCGTCGTGCGGCTTGGGGGCCCTCTCGCTCGCTCGGTGCTGGCGGCCCCCTCATCGTGGGCATCGTCAACTGTACGCCCGACTCCTTCTCGGATGGCGGGCTGCACCCGTCCGCAGAGGCGGCCGTCGCGCACGGCCTGCGCCTGTGGGCCGAAGGTGCCGACTGGCTCGATGTGGGCGGCGAGAGCACGCGGCCAGGGGCACACGAGGTCGACGAGGGCGAGGAGATCGACAGGGTGGTGCCCGTGATCGCCGCGCTGCACGCAGCGCTGCCGACGGCGGTGATCTCGGTCGACACCCGAAAGCCGGCCGTGGCGGCCGCGGCGCTTGCTGCCGGTGCTGCGGTGGTGAACGACGTGGAGGCCGCCCGACGTCCCGGCATGGCCGCGTGTGTGGCGTCGGCGGGCGCGGGCCTCGTGCTGATGCACCTGCGCGGTCAGCCGGCGTCGATGCAGCTCCACACCGGCTACGACGACGTGGTGGGCGAGGTGGAGTTGTTCCTCGCTGAGCGTGCTCGGGCCGTGATCTCCGCCGGCGTGAACCCTCAGCGCATCGTGGTGGATGCGGGGCTCGGCTTCGGGAAGTCGCTCGACGCCAACCCTGCGCTCATTGCAGCCACGGCGCGCCTTCGCGGAATCGGCTTTCCGGTGATGGTGGGGGCGTCGCGCAAGCGCTTCGTGGGCGAGCTCAGCGGTGTGGAGCGGCCATCGGAGCGTGGTGCGGGCTCGATCGGTGCCGCACTGGCAGCGCTGTCGGCGGGTGCGGATCTGCTGCGCGTGCACGACGTGGCGGCGACGATACAGGCAGCCAGGGTGTACGTGGCCTGCCGACATGCGTGATGGACTCGACCTGCTGTTCTCCGGACCGTTGGGCACGGCCACGTGGGCGGACTGGCTCGATGTGGGCCTGCTGGCCTTGGCGATCTACGCCACCCTGCGGGTGCTGCGCGGCACGCGCGCTGTGGCCAGCCTGATCGGCCTGGGCTTGCTCGGCGCGGTCTATGTGGCGAGCAGCCTGATCGGGCTCACCACGCTCCACTGGCTGCTCGACAACGTGTTCGTGTACGCCGTGGTGGCCTTGCTGATCCTGTTTCAAGAAGACATTCGGCGTGTGCTCGCGCAGGCTGGCGGCACGGTGCTTGCGGGTGGACCTTCTACGGCGTCGAACGTGAGCGCAGGCCTCGTGGAGGAGGTGGTGAAGGCCACCTTCGGCTTGGCCTCGCGTCGCATTGGAGCGCTGATCGCGATCGAGCGCGGGGCCACGCTGCTCCCGTGGACCGACAGCGCGCATCCGCTCGACGCCGTGCTCTCGTCCGAGCTGGTGGAGGCGATCTTCCACCCCTCCAGCCCGATGCACGACGGTGCCACGGTGATCGCGGGCGGACGCGTCACGTGGGCGGGCGTCTTCTTACCGCTCAGCCTGAGCAAGACGCTGCCGCAGACCTTTGGGACTCGGCATCGTGCGGCCGTGGGTCTCACCGAGAAGACCGACGCGATCGTCGTGGTGGTCTCCGAAGAGCGCGGCACGGTCTCCGTGGTGGAGCACGGTCGGCTCAAGCCCGTGGCCGACCCCAACGACCTGCGTCAGGCGCTGCAGGAACGCCTCGGTGCTCGACCCGCGCCCGTCGAGGTGGCCAGTGCGTGACCCCCGCGCCGCGTGGCGGTCCTTCCTCTTCGAAGACACCTGGCTCAAGGCGCTGTCGCTGGTGCTTGCGCTCGGCGCATGGTGGTGGGTGCAGGGCCAGCAAACCGCCACCGAGCCACTGCGCATCGTGCTCGACTGGCAGCTCCCGGATGATCTCGTTCCCACCACCACCCTCCCCACGTCCGCCACAGCGATTGTGCAAGGGCCTCGCAGCCTGATCCGACGCGCGCGCCTGCTTCGGCCCACGATCGTCGCCGATCTGCGAGAAGAGGGCCTGGGCACCCATGACGTCCAGATCGCCGGCTACGGCATCGACCGTCTGCCGGCGGGCCTCACGGTGCTCACCGTCACGCCTGAGACCGAGACCGTGGAGCTCGACCGCCGGGTGCGGCGCAAGATGCCTGTGCAGCCCATCTGGGTGGGCACCGCCGACGAGACGCACGCCGTGCGCGGTGTGTCGGTCGTGCCCGATGTGGTCGAGGTTGCCGGGGCGCGGGAGGCCATCGCGGGTCTGCGGGTGGTCAACACCGTGCCGCTCGATGTGTCGGAGTGGAAGGAGACCCGCACGGTGCGTCTGCCTCTCGATCTGCCGAGCGGGGTGGCGGTCACCGAGCCGTGGCAGGGCGAGGTCACGGTCGAGATCGCGTCGGTGATCACCGAGAAGCAGATCCAGGGCGTGCCGGTGGTGGTGCTGGGTCGAGATGACTGGCGGCCGGCGAAAGGACACGAGACGCTCACGGTCACGCTGCGAGGGCCCACAGAGGTGCTGCTGGCGCTGCGGGTCGATCACGTGTTCGCGCGTGTCGATCTACCCCTCCAGATCTCAGGCGATCAGGTCACGGCCACCTACCAGGCCGCACGGGCTCCGCGACTGGAGATCCTCACGCCGCGCTCCGATGCCGTGGAGGTGCAGGGCACGCCGGGCCCTGTGCTGCTGGAGCGGCGGTGAGGTTCGGCACGGACGGCGTGCGGGGGCCCGCCGGGGTGGCCCCGATCGACGACGCAGGGGCCTGGAAGATCGGCAACGCTGCGGCAGGGTGGGGCTCGCAGCACGGCCGGCCGATGGTGTTTGTTGGGCGCGATCCGCGACCGTCCGGGGGCGCGTTGGCCGAGGCCGTCGCGCGGGGGGCGGTGGCTGGCGGCGCCTTGGTCATCGACCTGGGCGTGGCGTCCACACCGGTCGTCGGGCACGCCCAGGGCGAGGCGCTCGCGGCGGGTCATGCGGCCACCGCCGTGATCGTCACCGCGAGCCACAACCCGGCGTGCGACAACGGATTCAAGGTGCTCGGGCCCTTGGGCCGCAAGCCCGACGACGCGGCGGCGGCAGCGCTGGAGGCCGCGTTTGGCGCGCCGCTGTACGCGCCGGGCGGCGCGGTCCGCCATGAAGGAGACGCAGCCCAGGCCGCCTACGCCGCTGCGCTGGGCGCTCGCCTCGGCGCAGTGGCGGGACTGGCAGGGCGGCGCGTGGTGATCGATCTCTCCGCAGGCGCAGCTTCGGTGTCGCGCCTGTGGCTGCGAAGCCTGTTGCACGATGTCGACGTCCGGTTCATCGGTGTGGTGGGTGAGGTCAACGGCGGCTGCGGAAGTGAGCACCCTTCGGCGCTGGCCGAGGCGGTGGTGGCGTGCGGCGCCGATGCCGGTCTCGCTGTGGATGGAGACGCCGATCGGGCGCTGCTCGTCGACGCCACCGGCCGGATCGTGCCTGGCGACAGCTTGCTCGGTCTGCTCACCGCTTCGATGGCACCGGCTCGGGTGGCCGTGAGCGTGATGACCACGGCGGCCTTCGAGGGCTGGTTCCCGGGTGTGCACGTGGAGCGCACGCCGGTGGGCGATCGGCACCTCGTGGACGCGGTGCTCGATCGTGGCGCGAGCTTGGGCGGAGAAGAGAGCGGGCATGTGGTGCTCGCAGGCGCTTGGCCCCACGCCGACGGGCTGCTCGTGGGACTGCTGGCGCTCGACCATGCGCTCCGTGGCGGTCGCAGCCTGCAGCCGTCGCTCGCGCCGTTCGCGCCATGGCCGCGCCGGGCGGGCAAGGTGAGGTCGTCGACGAAGCAGCCTCTCGAGAAGCTTCCTCGGGTGATCGAGGCCATAGCGGCTGCGGAGGTGATGGTGGCACCAGGGCGATCGGTCGTTCGCTGGTCAGGGACCGAGCCGGTGCTGCGCGTGATGGTGGAGGGGCCGGACGCCGAATCGGTGGACGCGGCCTACGCGGCGCTGCACAGCCAGTGTGTGGAGGCGCTCGCATGAAACCCGTGCTCACGGCGTCGGAGGTGCGCGCGGCGGATGCAGCCTGGGTCTCGCGCACGGGGCTTCCTTCCCTGTTGCTGATGGAGACGGCGGGGCGCGCGCTCGCTGAGGTCGTGCGTCAGGTCGGGGCTGGATCCCCAGGCGGCATCGTGGTGGTGGCTGGGCCCGGCAACAACGGCGGCGACGGGTGGGCGGCAGCGCGCTGGCTCCACGGCTGGGGTCTGCCTGTGAGTGTGCTGCCCATCGCTGAGGCGAAAGCCGCCGATGCCGTGCGGATGCGTGACGCGGCAAGGCGCGTGGGGGTGCCGCTGGCCGAGACGCTCGATGGGGCTGCGGTCCTGGTGGACGCGATGGTCGGCACAGGGCTCGCCCGTCCGCTCGATCGTGTAGCGGCTGCTTTCGCAGGCGAGCTGAACCGGTCGCCCGCGATCGTGGTGTCGGCGGACCTCCCTTCGGGCGTCCATGCCGACACGGGCGCGGTGGGGGCTGTGGCGGTGCGCGCCGACCACACTGTCACCTTCGGCGCGCTGAAGCGCGGCCTGCTGCTGGGGGAAGGCGTTGCGCACTCGGGTGCCGTCACCGTGGCCGATCTTGGACTCGACCTCGCGCAGGCCGGCACTCAGATGGTGGAGGCCAGCGATGTGGCGGCCGTGTGGCCGCGGCGATCCCTGACCGGTCCGAAGTCGCGGTCGGGTCACCTCCTGGTGGTGGCGGGGTCGGCGGCGATGGCGGGTGCCGCGGTGCTCACGTGTTTGGGCGCACTTGCCGCAGGGGTGGGGCTGATCTCCCTGGTGGCGCCGCGGGGGGCGTGGGCTCGCTTGGCTGCGCTGCCGCCGGAGGTGATGCTGGTGCCCGGGGGCGAGGGCGACCTCTGGGACGGCAGCCTGCCGCCCCTGGAGCGGTTCTCGGCGGTGGCGGTGGGACCGGGGCTTGCAGGCGGAGCCGCGCTCACGGATGCGGGTGTGCGCTCGCTGCGACGCTTGTACACGGAGGTCGCGCAGCCCTGTGTGTTCGACGCCGACGCGCTCGTGACGGTCGGGGGCGCGCCATCAGGTCCTCGGGTGGTCACGCCGCACCCCGGAGAGGCCGGGCGGATGCTCGGGGCCAGCGTCCCAGCGGTGCAGGCCGATCGGGTAGGGTCGGCCGAGGCGCTGGCGCGTGGGGGTGCGGTGGCGCTGCTCAAGGGGCACCACACGCTGGTGGCGGCGCCGCGAGGAGGTATCTCCTTCAACCCCACAGGCGGTCCGGCGCTCGCCACGGCGGGGTCGGGAGACGTGCTCACCGGGGTGGTGGGCGCGCTGCTCGCGAGGGGCCTGAGCGCGGCGGATGCGGCGCGGGCGGCGGCCTACGTGCACGGCGCAGCCGGGGATCGGTGTGAGCGTGCGGGCGGACATGGGGTGACGGCTTCGGCCATCGCTGCGGCCGTCCCCGCCGTGCTCGTCGACCTCGTTGGGTCGGCGAACGGCCTTCCTGGTGCGTGAGGGCGGCGCGGGCGATCAGACCGTCATGCAGGTGATCACCCCCGATGTGCAGGCCACCCAAGCGCTCGGCGAGGCGCTGGGTCGGGTGCTGGGCGGGAACGCGGTGGTGGCGCTCGACGGCGATCTGGGGGCCGGCAAGACCGCGCTCGCCCAAGGCATCGCGCGCGGCCTGGCCGTGATGGGGCCGGTCGTCTCCCCCACGTTCGCGCTCTGCGTGGTCTACGAGGATGGACGCCTGCCGTTCGTGCACGTCGACTTCTACAGGGTGGAGCGCGCCGAGGAGCTCGACCAGCTCGGCCTCGACGAGGCGTTCGACGGCGCGGTGGCCGTGGTGGAGTGGGCTTCGTTGTTTCCGGCTGCGCTGCCCGCGGACCACCTGGCTGTGCGCATCGAGGAGGTTCCGGACGGGCGACGGATCGCGCTCACGGCCACCGGTGCGCGCCACGCCGCGTGGCTGGCGGCTCTGAATGGCTGAGGCGCCCGACCGCTCCGCGTGGAGCCTGGCCGCGATCGTGATGGCGGGGTCGCTGCTGCTGGCGGCGCGCCCGCTGTGGACGCCCGCTGTGCCCGAAGGGCTCATCGTGGAGGTGGTGGGGCAGGTGGCCCGCCCAGGGCTGTACGTGGTCCATCCTCCGACGCTGGCGATGGCTGTGGAGCTGGCGGGGGGCAAGGCCGACGGCTTGCCTGAGACACCCCTCGAAGAGGGCGATGGCGTGCGGGTCACCGGCGCAGGGGCCGAGGTGGTGTCGGCTGCCGAGCGGGCCGTGGCCGCCGCTCCGGCCGTGCCGGAGCTGCCGCCGCGCGTGTGGATCAACCGGGCTACGGCTGAGGAGCTGCAGGCGCTGCCGGGTGTGGGTCCGGCGCTCGCACAGCGCATCGTGGAGGATCGCGCCGAGCGCGGCCCCTTCGGGTCGGTCGACGCGCTCGATCGGGTGCGAGGGGTGGGCCCGGCGCTCGTGAAGAAGGTGAGCGCGCTGGTGGAGGTGGAGCCGTGATCTACCTCGACCACAACGCCACCTGGTCCGTGCTGCCCGAGGTGATCGACGCGATGGCACCCTGGTGGCGGGTGCCGGCCAACCCGTCCTCCCCGCACCGGGCAGGGCAGGCGGCGGCTGCAGCGCTGGAGCGCGCCCGCGAGCAGGTGGCGGGTCTCGTGGGCGGCGTGTCGGCGGGCGTGGTGTTTACCTCGGGAGCCACCGAAGCGAACCACCTGGGCATTCGTGGGCTGGCGGCGCTGGGGGGAGCGGGTCCTGTGGTGCTGTCGCGCATCGAGCACCCTTGCGCGAAGGCGGCAGGTCCAGAGCTCGCGCGCTCCGGGCGGGCCGTGGTCGGCGCCGAGGCAGGCCCTGACGGGGTGGTGGCCGTAGGGGAGGGCTGGCCCGACGACGCAGCGGGCGTCGTGCTGATGGCGGCCAACCACGAGACGGGCGTGGTGCAGCGGGTGGAGAAGGCGTGCGCGTGGGCGGCCTCTCGGGGCGCTTGGGTGCATGTGGATGCGAGCCAGGCGGCAGGACGGGTGCCACTGGTTGGGCGACCGGATGCCTGGGTGCTCTCGGCGCACAAGCTGGGCGGCCCTGTGGGGGTGGGCGCGCTCGTTCTCAAAAGCGGAGAGCCGTTTCCAGCCATCTTTCCGGGCGTCCAGGAGCGGGCTCGGCGCGCGGGCACACCGCCTGTGGCGCTCGCTGTCGGCTTCGGTGTGGCCTGTGCGCAGGCTCAGGCCGAGCAGGCGCAGCGCGTCACGCGGTGGCAGGGTCTTCAGCGGCGGCTGGAAGCCGGCCTCGGCGTGTTGGGGGCCCGGGTGGTCGGAGCCGATGTCGACCGTCTGCCGAACACCACGTGCGCGGTCTTTTCCGGTCAGGCAGGCGACTTCCTGGTACAGGCCCTCGATCTCGCGGGCATCGCCGTGTCCACCGGCGCAGCCTGCGCTTCGGGCAGTATGGAGCGTTCGCCCACGCTCACCGCCATGGGCGACCCGGGTGCGGGTCAGGCGCTCCGCTTCAGCTTCGGGCCCACCACGTCCGAAGCCGATGTCGACGCGGTGTTGCAAGCGTTGCGGGGCCTCGTCGACGGGGGGGCCGCCCATTAGACGGGGGCGCGGAGATCGGATGGGCACGTGGATCGAGCGAGCGGATCTGCCCTGGGCGATGGAGCTGCCCGACATGGAGGGCGGCCACTCGGCTGAGGCGGAGGCCATCGTCACCCGCGTGCGCGAGGCGCTCGCGGCTGTGGATGCCGGAGCCGTGGCCAACGTCACCGAGGGGCGCCGGGTGGGCCACACGTGGCTCCGCGCGCCGTCGCTTGCGCCGCGTGCGGCCGATGGGGAGGCGATCGTCGCCGCTGTGGATGCGGTCGAGGCGTTTGCCCGCGATGTGCTCTCCGGTGCGATCCAGCCGCCTGCGGGGCCGTACCGTGCGGTGATCCACCTGGGCATCGGCGGCAGCGCACTGGGCCCTCAGCTCCTGGTGGAAGTGGCCCGTGGAAACGGACTTCCCGTGCACGTGCTCGACACGATCGACCCCGACGTGTTCGCACGCCTGCTCGACGTGCTCGGCGAGGACCTCGCGCGCGTGCTGGTGCTCGTGGTGTCGAAGTCGGGGGCCACGGCCGAGACCGTGGGCTGCCTGGAACTTCTCGAGCGTGCGATGCGCGCCAAGGGGCTCCGACCTGGCGATCACCTTGTCGCTGTCACGGTCGCAGGCACCACGCTCGACCAGCGCGCGGTCGACGAAGGGTGGGTCGCCCGGTTCCCGCTCTGGAGCTGGGTGGGGGGGCGCTTTGCGGCCACCTCGGCGGTGGGTCTGCTGCCTCTGGCCCTCTCGGGGGGCGACATGCGGGCGCTGCTCGCTGGGGCCGCTGCGATGGACACCTGGGCGCGGGAGCGCCCCGAGACGGATGCCGGCGTGCAGCTCGCGCTGAGCTGGTACCTCCAGGCCCAGCAGGGTCGCCGTCACATGGCCGTGATCCCCTATGCGGATCGGCTCGTTACGTTTGGCCGTATGGTGCAGCAGCTCGTGATGGAGTCGCTGGGCAAGCCGATCGTCGATGATGCCAGCCGGCGCGAAGGCCTCGTGGTCTACGGGCACAAGGGATCCTCCGATCAGCATGCGATCCTGCAGCACCTGCAGGAAGGCCCCGACGAGACCGTGACGTGGTTGCTCGATGCCCTGGCCACACCGGCCGAGGACGCACTGGATGGCGGGCGGGACGCGGGCGACCTTCAGCAGGCGTTGCTGCTCGGCACCCGACGTGCGCTGCGCGACGCGGGGCGCCCAGTTGGCGTGGTGGTGGTCGAGCGCCTCGATGCGTTTGTGGTGGGCGGCCTCATCGCGTGGGTCGAGCGCGCTGTGGGGGCGTACGCCGCCCTGGTGGGCGTGCGGGCCTACGACCAGCCCGGTGTCGAGGCCGGCAAGGTGGCGGCGCGCCTGCTCGTGGAGGCGCGTCAGCGGGTGCTGGCAGGCCTCGGGAGCACGCCGCAGACGCTCTCGTCGCTCGCCGCCGACCTCGGGCTGGATCGCTCCGAGGTGCGGCTGCTGCTGCGACGCCTGGAGCGCACGGGGCGCGCTCGGCGGGCCGAGGTGGATGGCGACGAGGCGTGGGTCGCGGCGTAGGCCGGTTCAGCCGTCGTCCAGGCACGTGAGCCACGCCGCAAACCGCGCGATGGCTTCGGGACTCGGCCCTCCGGCCGGCGGCATGGTGGCGGGGGCTACCGTGGCGCGCGCCTCCACCCGGCTGCGGCGCTCGCGGACGCTTGCTTCGTCGTCGAGCACGACCTCCACCGGCGCACCCGAACGCTGCGCGCGCGGAAGGTCGCCGGCGTGGCAGGGCGCGCACCAGGTGGTCACGAAGGGCGCTCCAACCGTGCTCCAGGTGAGCGCCGCGCACGGGTCGGCCGTGTCCGTGGGCACGGTGTCGGCCGTCTCCGTGTCATCCGCATCGGACACGTCGGTGCCCACAGCGCACGCGCCGACTCCGAGCAATCCGAGCCACTGCGTCCACCTCAAGCGCGCAGGCCCCCGAGCAGGGGAACGTCGGGTAGCCAGTCGCCCGGCCGCGCACCGAGGAGATCAAGCAAGCCGGCGTGGAGGTGGTCGTAGCGCAGCACCGTGCCCGAAGGGCTCGGCCGCCCGGTGCTCAGGTCGACGGGGAGGGCGTCGAGCGCATCGTCGGTGCCGCCCAGCACCCGCGCACCGCGCAGCGGCCCGCCGAGGAGCAGCGACGAGGTGACGGGCCAGTGGTCCTTGCCGCCGGCTTCGTTGCGCCGCGGCGTGCGCGTCATCTCGGAGAGCACCACCACCACGGTGCGGTCGAGCAGGGCGGCATCCGCGAGCTCCGTCATCAGGCCGTCGAGGCCGTGGAACAGCGCCTCGTGGTGACCATGTTGCTCGGCGTTGTTGTCGTGGCTGTCCCAGTTCAGGCCACTGTCGACAACCACCGTGTGCGCGAGCTGGCTCTCGATCAGCTGCACAGCGAGCGAGGCCTGTCCCCCAAAGGTGGCGGCGTCGGCACGCGAGAGGGCACGCGCGAAGTCGGGGCCCTCAGCGCGCAGGCGCTGAGCGCGGGCGCGGGCTTCGGTGAGGTCGGCGAGGCGCTGTTCGGCTCCCGGTCGACCCGACCAAGCGGTCGCGAACTTGGCCTCTCGCTCGGCGAGCCACGCGCCCATGGCATCGCGAGCGGCTGGCTGCGGCTGGTACTGCGGGTAGCGCACGCCGGAGCCCGTAGGACCCGACATCGGCGTGGAACGGTCGAGCAGCGCGGCGAGCTGACCGTTGCGTCCAGCCCGGCCGGTGATCGCGGCCAGCGGACCCGCGGAAGCCGTGCCGCCCAGATCGATCGACGGGATCGCGGCGCTGCGGCCGGTGGCATCCGCCACCATCGCGGCGAGATCGGCGCGGCCTTCTTCGCTGCCGCCCGTGAGCATGCGCGCGCGGCAGGCATCGTGCGAGATGCTGCCCACCCAGACGCCGCGGGCCAGCACGCTGCGATCCGCCCAGGCGTTGAAGAAGCGGTCGACGGCGGGGCGCTTGAACGGGTTGCTGGAGATCTCGATGTCGCCGTACGACACGAGGCGCTCGCGATCCTCTGGCTCGTCGGCGTCTTCGTCGAGCTCGGGGCCGTCCACGAGCGCGGACCCCGGCTTGGGGTCGAGCACGTAGCTCACGTCCCAGCCGCCGGTGGCGGTGATCACGATGAGGTGCAGCGGCAGGTCGCCCGGTGCAGCGCGCGCACGCGGGAGCAGCAGGCCGGCCCCGAGGGCGGCTGCGCTGGTCATCAGCTGACGGCGACTCCAGTCCATCGGACCTCGTTCAGTAGAAGAGCAAGCGGGGGTCTTGCAGCATGGCGGCGATGACCGCGCGCCAGGCGGGGACGGTGGTGGGGTTGCTGCCGTGGGCCGCGGTCCACAGCGCGAGCGTGGCGGTGATCTCGGGGTCGTTCGGATCGAGCGACTCGGCGAGGATCAGGCGGTGGAGCTGCACGAGTTGAGCGCGCACGGCTGTCTCGTCCACCATGTCGGGCTCCACCGAGCGCAGCAGGAGGCGCTGACCCGCGGGGAGCGCACCGTCGCTCGCCACGACGTGGGCCGCGGCTTCTTCGGCAAGCGCGGCCGTGAACAGGAGCTTTACGGGCGTGGGCGTGTGGGTGGGCCGCAGCACGCGCGCACCATCCACCCCACCGGCCATCGCCTGGAACCCGTGCGTGTCGTCGGTGGCCAGCGCCGTGTCGCCGTAGCAGAGCACGCCGCCGACGGTGCACACGAGGTTGTCGACAGCGGCCACCCAGTCGAAGCCCGTGAGCTGCTTCACCACGCTGGCCTGCTGCCAGGGCCTGGCCACGAGCGGACCGGGCTGGCGGTCTTGCAGCTCGGGTGTGTCAGCCTGCCACGCGAGGAAGTCGGGGTGCAGCACGATCGCGGCGAGGAGGTCCTTCGCACGCAGGCCGCCGGCTTCGAAGTCCTGCTGCAGCCGCGCCACGGGCTCGAACGGCACCTCATTGAGCGGTACCTGAGCCAGGTAGGACCAGTAGCGACGCACCGTGCACGAAGCGAAGCGCGGATCTTCGGCGATGCGCTGACCCAAGGTGCCGAGGTCTTCGCTGGCGCCACCGTAGTAGCCAGGCGGCCGGAGCTGCAAGAGCTGCCGACCGAGGTCATAAGCGGGTCGGTACGGGTTGAACGGGTAGCAGAGCTCCAGGAAGGGCGTGGTGCAGCCGGTGAGGAAGGCTGCGCCCACGGCGTTGGGGTGGAACTCGGGGTGGAACACCCACAGGTGGCTGGCGAGGGGGTCCATCGCCTGGTGGCAGCTCACGCACGCGGGGTTCTCGTTGAGTGCCTCGGCCACAGCGTCATCATCTGCGAGATCGAGGTCGCCGGTGACGGGCACATCGCGGCCGAGGAAGTCCTCGCAGAGCAAGGCCTTAGCGATGAGGTTGGCGCGACCGCGGTGGTAGTTGGAGCCGGCCGAGGCGTGCCGCGCCCACAGCGCGTTCGTGGTGAGGATGCCGGCCGCCGGGCGTCCGTCGGTCCAGCGGACCTGCTGCACGTCGGGCCCCTCGGGGTCGTAGTCGTGGCCCTTCCAGATCTTCGACGCGGTGCGGTCGAGGAAGCTGGTGTCGGCCGTGAGGATCGTGGACAGCGGCAGGTCGGAGAGCACCACGTGCTCGATGAGGGCGAGCGGCTCCTCAGAGAGCGCGCTGCGAACGGCCTGCTGCGAGACCTTCGTCATCGCGCCGACCTGCGGGTACACCAGATCCACCGACCGCATCGACAGCAGCTCGGCGTACAGGTCGCGCACCGTCGCGCCCAGGCTCGGGTCTTCCACCCAGGTGCTGACGAGGTCGGCGAGCGCGGCGGGATCCTCGCGCACCCGATCCAGCTCGGCGGGGGTGGGGCGGCGGCCAAGCAGGGCCATCGAGGCACGGATCGCAGCGTCCTCGATCGGTAGGGGCTCGCGAACCGAAGCGCGCGGCGTCGTGTCGTCGGTGTCGATTCCATCATCGACAGGAGTCGACACCCCTGAGCACGCTCCCAGCAGGCCGGTCAGCGCTGCCAGGGCGAGTCGCATGGGGGTGGCTCCGGCTCGAAAGGAGGGGGCAGCGGCCACCGTTTCGGCGCGCTACGGTGGGGCGCATGAAGTCTACCCTCCTGTTGGCCATGTTGGGGGCGGGATGTGCGGTCTACACCGACATCACCCGCATCGCGGATGCGCCCACGGCGAGCATTCTTGCGCCCTCCGAAGGGGCGGTGGTGCCGTCCGGGCGGATCGAGCTTCTGGGCCGGGTGAACGACGCGGTGGATCCCGCCGAGCGGCTGTATGCAACCTGGTCGCTGGAGGGACCTTCGGGCTGGCGTGATGTGTGCTCCGGGTTCGCGAACGCCGATGGCACCACGTCGTGCTTGGGCGACCTGCGCCGCGACGACACCGCGGCCCGGCTGTTGGTGCAGGACGTGCCAGGCTTTCGCGGCACGGCCACGCTGGACCTGAGCGTGCGTCCTGTAGAAGCGCCCACGGTCATGTGGGTGGCGCCCACCTCGTTCACGCCGCTCTACGCGGGCACGCCGGTCGCCGTGCGAGCGGAGCTCACGGATCCCGATGGGCGCGTCTCCGATGTCACCCTGCGGTGGACGTCGACGCTGGCGGGTGAGCTGCCGGGCCCCGACCACCCGGATGCCGCGGGGCTCGCTGTGGGTCTGCTCTCCCTCCCGGAAGGTGAGCAGACGCTGCGCCTGACGGCCACCGACGGGGACGACGCCATCGGCGAGGCCGAGGTGATCGTGGTGGTGGGGCCCCCGAACCTTCCGCCGGTGGTGCGCATCGACGCGCCCGTGCGCGGGCAGGTGTTTGCCGAAGCGCAGGCCGTGAACGTCGACGCCCAAGCCTTCGACGCGGCCACCGACCCCGGCGAGCTTCAGGTCGAGGTGCGAAGTGACCTGGACGGACCGCTGCTTCCGACCACGCTCTCGGAACTGGGTCGGGTGGAGCTGACGACCACCTTCCTTCGTGTCGGGGCCCATGTGCTCACGGTGCAGGCCATCGATGACGGCGGCGCGGTGGGGGAGAGCACGGTGGCGATGGTGGTGGATCGTCCGCCCGTGCTCACCGTGTCGTCGCCGGCGGAAGACGCGACCGTCTCGCTCGGGGAGGCGTTCGACGTTCGAGCCCTGGCTGTCGACGAGAACCCCGGCACCGACGAGGTGGTGCTGTCGGTCGACGTGCCGGGCGCCACCGTGGTGTTCGAGCCCACTACGGCAGGCGAGCTGAGCGCCAGGGTCTGGCTGGGTGTCGGAACGCACACGCTCGTGGTGCGGGCTGTGGACGGGTTCGGCCTCGCCACGGAAGTGACGCGCGAGGTGGAGGTCACGCCGGGTGTGTCGGTGAAGCGTTAGGCGAACACCCGGGGGGTGCCATGCTGCGGCCGATTCACCACGACCTTCCTCGGTGCTCCTGGCTCGCGCGCCTCGTAGGCACCACGCTGCTGCGCCTGTCGGGCTGGAAGCTGGTGGGCGATCCGCCAGCCAACACGAAGAAGGCGGTTTGTATCGCGGTTCCCCACACGTCCAACTGGGACTTCTGGTGGGCGCTGTTGACGTGTTGGTCGGCCGGGATGTCGTTCCAGTGGCTGGGTAAAGACTCCTTGTTCCAGAGCCCGCTGGGTCCGCTGCTGCGCTACCTGGGCGGCATCTCGGTGGATCGGTCCCACGCGAGCGGACTCGTGGCCGCTGTGGCTGAGCAGCTGCGCGCAGCCGACCGGATGCTCCTGATGGTGCCCGCCGAAGGGAGCCGGAGCCGCCGGGAGACCTGGAAGTCGGGCTTCTACCACATCGCTCGTGAGGGCGGGGTCCCGCTCGTGCTGGGCTACCTCGACTACCCGCGTCGTCACGCAGGGTTCGGGCCGGTGCTGCACCTGACGGGCGATCTGGCAGCCGACATGGACGTGATGCGGGCGTTCTACACCGGGAAGGTGGGCAAGTACCCCGACGCCATGGGCCCTATGCGGCTCGCGGGTGAGGGCGAGCCGCCGTCGCCATGAGGCCGATCGCGAGCACCGCCAGACCCACCGGCGCGTGACCGAGCAGCAGGTGGGCCGCGTGCGCGTGCGGGCACAGGAGGGCGAGCATCGTGTTCGCTGCGAGTCCACCTGCTGCAGCGCCCGCCACCAGCCGCCAGCGCGGTAGGTGCAGGGAGCGGTCGACCCAGCCCGCGGACGCCAGCACCGTGGCGGCGGCCACAAGACCGAGGACCGCGCACACCGCAGCGCCTGCGGTGTGGTCGTCGTGATCGCCTGGCCACACGCCCGGGACCAGCGCGGGCACCCAAGGCAGGCCGAGCAGGAAGGCCAACGCGGCCGCAGAGGGCGGCTGTTCAGAGGTTGGCCGCAGGGCCGTTCGAAGGGCGCCGAGCGTGAGCACGCCCAGAGCACCCACCAAAGGCGCGAGCTGACCCCAGGCGTCATGCAGATCGGGGCGCAGACCCACCACGGTGAGCACGGCGGTGATCACGGCCGCACCGGCACCTGCCACGCCCAACACGCGCAGCGGCGTGGGTGCGTCTCGGAGCCGGCCCGCGGCGCTGCTCGGAGCTTCCACCGTCTGCGATCGCACGGCCGACCACAACCGATCGAGGTCGGGCGGGCCTGCGTCGGGGGGGGGAGCGAAGGGTGGCGTGGGGTCGATCATGGGGTGGATACGGCCTGGGGGGTGGGTTGGTTACGGCTGGAGCGCGACACGCAGGCGCTCGTAGCCTCGGTGCGCGCGCACCTTCACCGCAGCGCGGGATGCACCCACGACGGCAGCGATCTCCTCGAAGGGCAGGCCCTCGAACCAGTGCAGCACGATGACCTCCCGCTGCGCTTCGGGGAGGCTCGCCAGCGCGCGCCGCACCAACCGATCCGAGGCGGAGCTGGTGCCGGGGGCGACGCTCGGCTCGACATGCCGCTCGGGCTCGAAGGCCTCTTCGGGTCGGCGCTTGAGGCGGCGCCAGTGCTCACGTTGGGTGTTCAGCGCGATCGCGAAGATCCAAGGCCGCACACGCCCATCGCGTCGAAAGTCAGCCCGCGCGCGGTGCACCTGGAGGAACGTCTGCTGCGCCAGGTCCTCGGCGAGCGTGTCGCCGGCGCCGTTTCGACGAAAGAGGGCCGTGATGCGCCCACCGTAGCGGCGAAACAAGGCCTCGAAGGCGGACCCATCGCCAGCGTCGACGTAACGAGCGAGCAGCACCTCGTCGGTGTCCTCCACGTCGACCGCCCCCTGCGCCCCCGCCTATCGACATCGCCCGCCCTGGCAATGGCGCACGCGGTGGCCCAACAAGATGGGATAGGGTCGGCGGGTCGGAGGGAGCATGGGCGGAGCGCGCTGGGCGCTGGTGGGGCTGGTGCTGGTAGCGGCCTGCGGGATGCCGGAGAGCTGGCGAACGGCGAGGCCGCGGCAGGCCAACCGACAGCTCTCGCACCCGGGAACGCCGCGCCTGGCGGCCGGTGAGATCCCCGAGGGCAGTCCGCGCCTCCCCGACGACCTCGTGAACGCACCGCACCTCGACGAGCTGCCCGAGGGCGAGCCCGGCCTCGTGGTGTTCGTGGTGATGGACACCGTCCGGGCCGATCGGATGTCGGCCTGTGGTTACGCGCGTCCCACCACGCCGGCGATCACCAAGCTCGTCGAGCTGGGGGCTTCGCTCACGTGTGACGCCTACGCTCCCGCCACCTGGTCGCTGCCCTCTCACGCGACCTACTTCACGGGAACCGACGTCGAGGTGCACGGGATGCTGCGCAAGGGCCTGACCTTGCCCGAGAACCTGCCCACGCTGGCCGAGGCCTTCGCGGGTCGTGGCTACCAGACCATGCTGGTGTCGGCCAATCCGCTGCTTCGGAAGACCACGGGCCTCACGCGGGGCTTTCACCGCGTGCAGGTGGCACCCGGACTCGTGGGTCCGTTCCGCGGAGCGGGGCTCTCCAAGATGCTGCGCTACGAGCTCGCGCAGATCGACCCCACGCGGCCGCTGTTCCTCGTCATCAACATCATCGATGCCCACGAGCCGTACCCCGAGATCCCCGAAGGCGTGGCGTGGGCGTCGGCGCAGCCCCCCGTCTTGTTCCACAACCCGGCGAGTGATGGCCCGGGGGCCTACGAACGCTACCTGCGGGGCGAGCTGGACGAGGCGGAGCGCGCGAGCTGGTTGTCGGACGTGTCCGATGGCTACGACATGGGGCTGACGGTGGCAGACACGGGCTTTGGGAGCGTCCTGCAGCTGCTGGAGCGCCATGGTCTGGGCAAGCGCGGCGTGCGGCTGGTGATGACCAGCGATCACGGCGAGAACCTCGGGGAGCACGGCGCGGTGCGAAGCGACGGCCCGCCCTGGGAGCAGGTGGCACGGGTGCCGCTGCTGTTCTGGGAGAGCCCGCCCAAGCCCACGAAGCTGGAGCTGCCCGACCGGATCTCGGCGTCGGTGGTGCACCCGCTCCTCCTCAACGGCACACTCCCGGACCCGCTGCCCGAGGTGCGCTCGTCGTCGATGCACGAGGGCACCATCGAGGATGCTCACCACGTCGATGCGATCGCGACCTGGCCGAGTGGATCGCGAAAGCTCTGGTGGCGCCAAGGTGCAACGGGCGCGGTCGACCTGTCTGCGGATCCGATGGAGGCGGCGCTGCAGGCCACCACGCCCGAGGAAGAAGCGAGGCTGCAGGAGGTCGCGAAGGGCTTCCTGGAGGCGAAGGCGAAGGCGCTGGCGCGGCCCACGCAGCCGAAGGTCCAGCAGATGCTGGAGAAGGTCGGGAACGTCGAGTAGCGCGGTCGGTGCGCGTCCGATCACGACCCGCTCTACGGATGGGTTGGGATCGCTCTGGGGCTCAGGGCCTGCAGAAAACGCCCTCGGTCCTGCCGCCGTTGACATTTCGTGAAGCAGCGATACCCCGCGCCGCGCTGAAGGGAGGTGCCGGTGTCGATGACCTGCGTGTCGAGCATCGTGGCCCTCGGCCTTGGACTGGCCGGCGCGCCGGAGCCCGAGCCGTCGGGGCCTGATCCCGTTGACGCTGCGCGGAGCGACGAGGCGTCACCCGAGCCGACGCCCACTCCGGCCGCTGAGCCCATGCCGGTCGAGCCGGTCGCCGAGGTGCCCGCCGTGGTTGCACCGGAGGTCGTGGACGCCGCTCCTCCCGCCCTCGCCGACAAGAAGAAGAGTGAGATCGCGTCGTTCGAGTTCGGCAAAGGCCTCACCGTTCGCAGCAAGGACGACCGCTTTTCGCTGACCATCCGCGGGCGGGTGCAGCTTCGGTTCTCGGTCGAGCACGACGGCACGGACCTTGAGACCCCCACGGACCTGTTGTTTCAGGTGCGGCGCGCACGCCTGCTGTTCACGGGGAACTTCCTGAACAAGAAGCTCCAGTACTACGTGCAGCTCGGCATGGCGCCGCTCGACATGGAGGCCGATCTGCTCGTGCCGGTGCGCGACGCCTACATCACCTACCTGGCCCTGCGTGACCTCAACCTGCGTGCCGGCCAGATGAAGGTGCCGTTCAACCGGGAGCGGGTCATCTCGTCGTCCGCGCTGCAGATGGTCGACCGCTCCATCGTCAATGCCGAGCTCAGCCTCGACCGCGACGTGGGCCTGCAGCTCTTCTCGAACGACCTGTTCGGGCTCGGCGGCCGCCTCGGGTACCAGCTCGGTGTGTATGGCGGGGAGGGCCGCAATCGCTGGGGTGAGGGCACCGGTTTGCTCTACGTCGCCCGACTCCAGGTTCAGCCCCTCGGGGAGTTTGAAGACAGCTACGTCGAGTCCGACATCGTCCACGACAAGCGCGCCAGGCTCTCGCTCGGCGGCGGCTTCGCTTACAACGACGACGCTTACAGGGAGCGCTCCACCCACGGCACCTTCTACGAGGCCGGCACCTTCGACACCCTGCACGCTGAGGCGGATCTGATCTTCAAGGCGGCTGGGTTCTCGTTCATGTCTGAGTTCGTGTGGCGCAAGACCGTTCCCGAGAGCCGCTCGGACGTCGACTCTGAAGGCGCTCCCATCGACGTGTCCGGCCGCTCCGGGCTGGGGTGGATGGCCCAGACCGGGTACCTCCACAAGACAGGGATCGAGGTGTCGGCACGCTGGGCGGAGCTGCGACCCATCGAGGAGGTCGCCACCGCACTGACGCTCAGCCGCGAGGGAGCGGTCGGGCTCGGGTACTACTTCATGGGCCACGACCTCAAGCTGCAGGCCGACTACGCCGTGTCCTTCGGAATCGATCCGAGCGAGCTACGGCACACCGGTCGCGTTCACACTCAGGTCTACTTCTAGCGGGGTCGGCCGCCCCGCCGATGCGCTACGATGGGGTCGCTGCGCCGGAGGGGGACCTATGCGACACGCCGTTCGACCCTTCCTGGGGATCGCATGGGCCATCGAGGCCGCCGGCTGTGTCCGGACGCCGACGCCGGACGATGCCGTCGCGGCCGACACCCACACCCACACCGACCTTCCCACTGTTCACACGGACACCGACGAGGCGGGGGAGACCGACACCGACTCGTCCTCCCTGGAGGACTCCGCGAGGGACGACACAGACCCCAGCGTTGGGGTCGGCCCACCCCCGACGCTCGCGGGTGTGGTCTGGTCGACAGCGCTTCAGTCCGCGATCTCGGGATGTGTGCCCACGAGCTTCGGCGGCCGACGCGCGCAGTCGATTCCCGTCGCGGTGGCGGACATTGATGGTGACCTCATCGTCGAGGTGTTGCTGGCCAACCAGATCTGTCCAAACGCCGAGGGCGAGCCCATCCCGTCGCCGTTCGTCCGGTACGACGCGGCGCTCGACGCGTTGGTGGTCGGTGAGTCGCTGGCCTCGCACCTCACGCAGGGCACCATCGTGCGTTCCATGGCGAGCGTGTCCTTCCTGGACCTCGACCTCGACGGGGATGCCGATCTGGTTGGCAACATCGTGAACGGGCCCTCCCCGGACGCGTTCACGCCCGTCTGGTGGAACGATGGTACCGGGCGTTTCACGCCGGCCGCCTTCCGCACCGAAGGCCCGGCCTTCGAGTACGGCGACGGGGGTCCGCTGGGCGTGACCGACATCGATGCGAATGGCCGCATGGACCTGGTGGTGCCGGTGCGGAACCCGTCCGGGGGAACGCTTCCGTTGGCGGTGCTGCACACCGCAGACGAAGCGGACCTGCGGCTTGAGGTCGGTCGTTTTGAGGATCTTGCGGGGATCTCGGGATGGGCCTTTGTGCCCTTCTCCCTGCGCCCCACGTTCGACCCGTGGCAGCTGCTGTTTGCCGCAGGAGACCCCACAGGGCTGACCCACGACTACACGTGGTTCGTTCCCGACGGCGACGCCGTCCCCGACACCTTCGTCGAGCCGCTCCGCGACGCGGTCACGGGGGCCGTCTTGGACGGGACCGCGTTCCTGGATCCCACCTGCGGGAGTGCTTCGCCCGGATGCCTGACACCCATGGGTGGGAGCATGATGCGCCTGGTGACGCGGGAGGCCACCACGGCACGCGCTGAGGACTGCTTCCTGGTGTCGACCGGAAGCTCGGCGATGCCGATCTCCGTGTGGTGCCCCAACGCAGCAGGCGACGGCTTCTACGAGTCGGGTCCGCTGGGACGGTCGTTCGCCGCCCCGGTCAGCGCGGAGACCACCCTGGCTTGGCTGCCTTCTGGACTCTGGGACACCAACGCCGACGGCTGGATGGACGTGACGCTCACGCTGGGACGCGACCTCGGACGCTTTCCGCCGATGCCCCAGCGCGCGTACCTGCAGACCCCCGGCTGCTACGCCGCGGAGTGCCCGCGCTACGTGCCGGTGGACCTTCCGATGGAACGGGGCCATCACTACGCGCAGCTCCTCGTACCCGTGCAGGATGCCGAAGGTGCGTGGTCGCTGCTGACCTTCTGGAGCAGTCACGCGGGTGCGGAGGAAGTGGATTCGGCCGTGCAAGTGGTCCGGTGGTCGGTGGCGGCACCTGCACGTTGGATCGGGCTCCAGGTGGGCGCGGTGTCGGACCTGCGGATGGCGGGGGCCGTGGTCCGTCCTCAGTTCTTCGACGCGGGCGGCAAGCGGCTGGCGGGTACCGAGGAGGTGCTGATGTCGGTCGGGTCGACGGTGGGTGCGCCGGGAGCCAACAACCCCGTGATCCTCGGGGTGCCAGCGGGCGCGGTGCGGGCGTCCATCGAGGTCGACTTCGCCGGGTGCCGAGGCACGGTGGTGGTCGACGGCACCGAGCTGCGGGGTGTGTGGACCGTGCCGATTCCGGACTGTCCGTAGCCGGCCGAGGGGGTCTCGAACCGCCGAAGGGTCGGTGGTGCGGCGCAGCCTACGGCGGGGGCCCGGTGAACCACGGGTGCGTCGGCGTGTCGGCCACCGCGCCGCCGTAGGCGCCGAGATCGCCAGGAGACCCGTCGACGTCGAGCGGGTCGTAGAGCGGGTCGAGGAAGTCGGCGTAGGGCGACCCAGCGGAGAGTCGCAGGTCCCACGACGCCGGGTCGTCGAAGACGAGCGCTTCGGGGGTGGCGGAGAGGCGCAGATCCACGAACTGCGGATCGCCGCGGACGACGTACCAGAAGCTGGCGGGGAGGACGTCGTGGGCCCCCACGGTGCGCAGGCCCACGGAGCCATCGAACAGGTTGCTACCTGCTGGACCCCGCACCCAGGCGATGATCGCGTTGTTCACGTCGTCGTCGGCAAAGACCGAACCCTCGGCCTGCACCAGCAGTCCGTTGACGGCGTCGGCGCGCACGTCGACCCCCGCCCAGGTGGCGTGGTTCACCTGGAGCCCGATCGCGCTGCCTGCTCCCAGGGTGCCTCGGAAGCGAATCAGGCCGCCAAAGACGGTCTCCGCAGACACACGCACGCCGCCGACATCGAGGCCCGTGATGGTGGACGTGACCTTGCACGCACTGCAGGACGACTCGGGATCGGTGCCGCCGAAGATGAGGCCGCCGGAGAGTGTCTTGGCTTCCACGTGGACGCCGCGAAACCGCCAGCGTGCGAAGCGGTTGTTGATGTGGGCGTCGAAGCTGATGAGCCCGTCCAGGGAGTTGTTCGATCGGACGGTCAGGTCGATGATGTCGAGATCTTCGAGCACGCTGCCTCGGTTCACGACGAAGAGCGCGCCCTCCACCGATCCGGAGTACTCGAGCGCGATCGTGTCGAGCCGAAGCCCCCGCACCTCGGTCTGCGACCAGCTGTCCAGCGGGTTCTGGCCTCCAAAGAGCCCGTAGGACCGCGCGGTGGTGGTGGTGCGAAGCGACATGTCGCGCAGCACGACGTCCTCGAACACCGGCGGCCGCGTGACGAAGCGCAGGTCGGTGGTGCAGCGCACGTGCAGGCCCTCGAACTCGGACTGGGTGGCCGTGACCCAGCCGAGGGTGAGCAGGCCCGCGCACGAGCTCCGCGCGACCTCGGTGGGGTCCCACACCACGTGCACACGATCCAGCCGCAGCCTGCCGCTGTTCGTCACCGGGTTGGGCGGTGAGCCGATGGGCACCTCCGAGCTCGCGTCGATGCGGAGGTTCCGGTAGACCATGCTGAACACCGAGAACAGGGACGCTGTCGCCCCTTGGACGATCACGGTGTCGTCGGGGTCGTCGCCGAGGCCCACCACCTCCACCACGCGGTTCACCGAGCTCGGCGTGGCCGCTGCCGCCCAGGTGCCGGGCTGGTAGCAGGCCGCCACCTGGGCCTGGCCCGCGGTGGCGGCCGCGGCCTGCACCGCCACCAGATCCGCGGCGTCGTCGGGGATGACGTACTCGGGCAGGCCGATCCCGCCGCAGTCCTGGTCGACGCCGTCGCAGGCAGGGTCCTCGGCGCCCGGGTGCACAGCCGCGTCGTCGTCGTCGCAGTCGTCGGCGGTGGCGGGATCGACGCCGTCGACCGGCTGGTCGCAGCCCTGCACGTACACGCCGGCCTCACCGAAGCCGTCGCCGTCGCCGTCGAACTCCCAGTCGCGCACGCTCAGACCGTCGTCGACGAGGCCGTCGCAGTCGTCGTCGAGGCCGTTGCACCGCTCGGCGATGCCCGGACGGAGAGCCGACGAGGCGTCGTTGCAGTCGTCGTCGTTCTCGACGTAGCCGGCGGGTGCCACGCAGGCCTCCACGCTGCGCTGGGGGTCGCCGTAGCCGTCGCTGTCGGCGTCCCGGAAGAAGGGGGTGAGGCTCAGGCCGTTGTCGACGATGCCGTCGCAGTCGTTGTCGACGCCATCGCACAGCTCGGGGTTGCCCCCGAAGCGGCGGTCGTCGTCGTCGTCGCAGTCGCCCGCCGCGGCCGTGTGGCCGGCGGGGTTCGGCAGGCAGGTCTCGTAGGGCTCCCACGGGTCACCCGCGCCGTCGCCGTCGCCGTCGAGGAACCAGGTGGTGGTGAGGGAGCCTTCGTCGATGCCGTCGACGCAGTTGTCGTCGAGGTCGTTGCACACCTCGGTGGCGGCGGGGTTCACGTTGCGGTTGCCGTCGCCGCAGTCGCCCGACGTGGTGGACCAGAACGTGCCTGGCGCGTTGCAGTCGAGGGTGGGCGCGACGGGGCGCCCGTAGCCATCGAGATCGCCGTCGGGGTACCACGCGAGCGTGGGGACACCCTCGTCGGCGTTTCCGTCGCAGTTGTCGTTGCGATCGTTGCACAGCTCTGCATTGGCCGCAAAGCGTGCCGGGTCGTCGTCGGCGCAGTCGGTGCCTGAAGGGCAGGCCGTGGCGTCCTCGCCGTCGCCGTCGACGTCGCACAGGTCAGCACCCGTACAGTCCTGATCTACGTCGTCGTAAGCGACCTCGGTGTGGGCTGCGAAGCGATCGGCGTTGGTGTCGTCGCAGTCGGTGCCGCCCGCGGCGAGGCGATCCTCGCCGTCGGCGTCTTGGTCGTGGTCACTGGCGTCGTCGCAGTTCTGGTCGAGTCCGTCGTACCAGATGTCGGCGGCGACGGGGTTCACATCGGCGCGGGCGTCGTCGCAGTCGGTGCCGGCGAGGCCGCCCTGGGGCCGCACCTCGGAGCCCCAGTTGTCATCGTCGGCATCCGCCATGCAGGCGACTGCGTCGTTGAGCGGTGCCGCGCCAGGCGCGGTGCTCGCCCGGGTGTCGTCGCAGTCTAAGCCGGGGTCGGTGGGGGAGGGTGCATGCAGATCGCCCCAGCCGTCGAGATCGAGATCGGCGAAGCAGCCCGAAGCGGACTCAAGCTCGGCGGCCGACGGGGAGGTGCGGGGCTCGTCGTCGTCGCAGTCCGTGCCGGCCCGTATCGGCGCGACGACGAAGAGGTCGCCCCACCCGTCCTCATCGGCGTCGCGGTAGCAGGCGATGAAGCCTTCGAGCACCGCGGCACCTGGGAAGGTGTGGTCGTCGGCGTCGTCGCAGTCGGATCCGATCCGGATCCGGTCGGACGGCTGCACACACGCGGTGCGCGCCGTGGCGGGGTCGCCGAAGCCGTCGTCGTCGAGGTCGAGGTAGTAGGTGGTCACGGCGACGGTGTCGTCGTCGTCGTCGTCGATGCGGGTGTCGCAGTCATCGTCGATGAGGTTGCAGATCTCCTTGGCGCCGGGAGAGATCTTGTTGGCACGCACGCCGTTCAGCTCCCCCTCGTCGAGGCAGTCGTCGTCGGTCTCGGCGTAGCCAGGGGGCGGCGAGCAGGCCTCAGTCGAGCCAGCCGGTGTGCCGTACCCGTCGCGGTCGAGGTCCTCCCAGAAGGTGATGAGGGTGGAGAGGTCGAGACCGGGATCGGCGTCGTCCTTGAGGAGATTGCAGTCATTGTCGAGCTCGTCGCACACCTCGACGTTGCCCGGGAAGCGCGCCTCTTCGCTGTCGTCGCAGTCGAGGATGTTGGGCACGTGGTCGGCGGGCGGGCTGGAGATGCAGCCCATTCGAGCCCCGATCGCGCTCCCGAAGCCGTCGCCATCGTCGTCGCGCCCGTAGAGCGTCACCTGGGCCGGGTCTACCGACGGGTCGAGCGCGTCGGGGAGCGCGTCGCAGTCGTCGTCGAGGCCGTTGCACACCTCGGGCTTGCCGGGGAAGCGCGAAGGGTCGGCGTCATCGCAGTCGCCGCCGGACGCCGCGTAGCCCGCCCCGGGGTCGGCACAAAGGCCCACGGGCGAGCCGCCGCCCACGCCATCGCCGTCGCCATCGACCCACAGCAGCAGGCCGCCCGACGCGGGAGAGGGGTCGAGGTCAGGGTCGGCGTCGTCGAGCACGCCGTCGCAGTCGTTGTCGACGCCATCGCAGACCTCACGACCGCCCGGCAGCGCGGCGGCGCTCTGGTCGTCGCAGTCGCCATCCTGGCCCACCCAGCCCTTCTCGGGGGCCTCGCAGAACCAGCGCACCGACCCGTTGCGGCCGTAGCCGTCGGCGTCGTTGTCGACCCACAGCGGGCCCTCGCCGCCGTCGAAGGCCTCCGACGAGGCGTCGTCGCGGCCGTCGCAGTTGTCGTCGATGCCGTTGCAGCGCTCGGGCGCGTCGGGGTTCACGTCCTCGTTGCTGTCGTCGCAGTCGTCGGCGCCAGCGAAGCCGTCCCCGTCGGCGTCCACGACGGGGGTGTCCGACTCCACGGGCACCTCGGAGTCGACGTCGTCCACGCCTAAGTCTGGGGCCGTGCCCACGCACGCGCACAGGCCGGAGGCCAAGGCCCACGATCTCCACATGTGTCCCCCTTCGTGAGCCTGCACCACGGATCGTAGCGTAGGGTAGCCCTTGCTGCATGGGGTTTGCAAGACACGGCCTGACCGGAAGCGACGCCCGGCGACACCCGGTGCCGAATAGGCCGCGCGCAACTTCCCGAGGTCCTCCGATGCGCCGAATCGCTGTGCTGGGTGTCGCGCTCTTCGCTTGTGGTGATCCCGAGAAGCCCGTGCTCTCCGACGTGCTCATCGGGTCGTGCTCCTACACGAGCTCGTTCACCCAGAAGCCGGAGTGTCGCGACTACCTGGGCACCTGGACCGACGACGACGCTGGCGCGGACTGTGAGCGCCTGGGCTCGGCGATCGTGCTCGACGCCGCCTGTGACGACCCCGACGTGCTCGGCTGGTGCCTCACCGACGACGACGGCGCGCAGCTTCGCATCGCGATCTTGGGCGACGACCCCGATCGCTGTGGGTCGAGCAAGACCGGCTGCCAGTTCTTCGGCGGCGGCTACTGGGATGCGGCCCCGATCTGCGGCGGCGTCAACGAGATCGTGGTGACCGAGAACGTCTTCCCGCGCCCGAAGGAGGTCTGTGTGGACCCGCTGGCCGGCGAGCCGGACGGGCAGGGCCCGGATGGGCAGGTCTGCACCAAGGAGATGATCTCCGGCGCCACCGAAGAGGGCCGGCTGTTCTCCGACTACGCCTCGTGCGAGACGGTCCGCCAGCAGCGGCCTTACGCGCCGGTGCCGCCGAACGAGCGCTACGCGCAGTCCGACACCCGCATGGACGACGCCGAGTACGCGGCCGACGTGGAGTGGTTCCGCGGTCAGCTTCGCTCAGCCGCCTGCATCTGCTGCCACGACCAGCAGGCCCCCGACGGGCCGTCGGTGTTTGATGCCGATGCGGAGGGCAACATCCTCAACATGCTCAACGACCGCGGCATCGCGATGGGCGCAGGCTGGGTGTCGACGGTTGGTTTTGGCGCCTACCCGCCTGAAGAGAACAACGGGTTCGCGCGTGCCGACCTCGACGACCCCAACCACTCGATCTTCCCCTCCACCGACATGGCCCGGATGATCGCCATCTTCGAACGGGAAGGTGCCCACCGCGGGATGACAGCCGCCGACTACGAAGGCGACACCTACGGCGCGGGCCCGCTCGACACGTTCCGGCAGTACGAGCCCACGCCGTGCACCGACGAAGAAGGCATCGACGAAGAGGGCCTGCTCACCTGGATTCCGGGGCGCGTGCGCTACCTCTCGATCCTGGCTCCCGAGTCGCTCTCGCCGACGGTGCCGCCCAACCTGGAGGTCCCCGACGGCACCCTGTGGCGGGTCACGCTGAACGAAGGCAAGGACCCGCTGTCGTCGGGGACGATCTTCTACGGGAAGGTTCCGTCCACCATGACGCAGATGTTCCCGGCCCAGGGCGCGCCGCAGAAGCTAAAGTCGGGTCAGCGCTACTACCTGCACGCCATGGCCGACGTGCTCACGCCGATCAGCCGCTGCGTGTTCACGGCGCCGTAGCGACCGGGTGGGGGGCCTCGGTGAGCCACCGACGGCCTCCGGCTTTGACCAGTTCGACACCGGCCAGCGCGCAGGCGCTGGCGGCCACTGCGACGCCGACCAGCGTGGCCGGCAGCGGCACCAAGTGCAGCACCTGCCCGACGCCAGGCAGGTAGAGCAGGCCGGCCACAGCAGTCAGCGCACCCCCGGCGACCCAGCGAAAAACGCTGTTGGGTCGGAGTCGGAGCTGCCAAGCGCTCTCGGTGGCTGAGCGCTGCGACCAGATGAGGCCTACGTTGCTCACGGTGAGCGTAGCGAAGGCGAGCGTGCGAGCGGTGTCGGCGTCGGCCCCAAGGGTGGTGGATGCCCACACGAAGACCGACAGGGTGGCCACGAGCACACAGGCGCCCTGCAGCAAGGAGGCTACGGCTGTGGCGCGGTTGATGAGCGCGGTGGAGGCCGGCCGGGGCGGGCGCTGCATCAGCGTGTCTTCGCTGGACTCAGCCTCGAACACCAGGGAGCACGCGGGGTCGATCACCAGCTCTTGCAGCAGGATCAGCACGGGCGTGAGGGCAGGGGGCAGGCCGAGCACCAAGGGCAGAGCGGCCAGGCCAGCGATCGGCACGTGGACTGCGACGATGTAGGCCATGGAGCGGCGGAGGTTGTCGAAGATGCGACGCCCTTGGGCCATCGCCGCGACCAGGCTGCCGAAGTCGTCGTCGAGCAGCACCAGATCGGCGGCTTCTCGCGCCACCTCGGTGCCGCGTGCGCCCATCGCCACCCCGATGTCGGCGGCCGCGAGCGCGGGTGCGTCGTTGACCCCGTCGCCGGTCATCGCCACGATCTCGCCGCCCGACTGCAGGAGCCTCACGAGGCGCAGCTTGTCGGCGGGCGTGATGCGAGCGGCCACGTAGGTCGTGCGCAGCCGCAGCGCGAGCGCGTCGTCATCCAGCGCCTCCAGCTCCGGACCGGTGACGACAGGGCCTTCCGCCAGACCGGCAGCGCGGGCGATGCTGGAGGCGGTGGTGGGGTGGTCGCCCGTGATCATCAGCACCCGGACACCGGCGCGGCGGCACTGTTCGACCGCCTCGGGAACCCCGGCGCGGAGGGGGTCCTCAAACGCCACCAGGCCCTCGAACCGAAACGGAAAGTCGTGCTGACCGGGCGGAAGGCCCTCCCCAGGAACCTCGGCGGACGCCACACCGAGCACCCTCCAGCCGCGTGCGGCCAGTCCACGGACCTCAGCGAGCGGGAGTGACGCCGCAGCCTCGTCGAGGTGGCACAGCTCGAGGATGGCCTCAGGCGACCCCTTGGCCGACACCCGGCGGACGGGGTTCCCGTCGTCGTCCACCCACGCGCGCGTCATCGCGAGCAGGGTCGGCGACAGCGGGTACTCCTGACGAAGGTCCCAGTCGGGGTGAAGGTGCTCGGTGTCGAGCAGCACAGCCGTCCCCAACGACTGGAGCGCCAGCTCCATCGGCTCGCTCGGTGCCTGCGCGCTGGCGAGGATCGCGTGCTCCAGCACACGATGCAGCGGCTCGGTGAGGTCGAGGGGGGAGTCGGGGAGGGTGATGCTGGCCGTCGGTGTCCACAGGTGACGCACGACCATCTGGTTCATGGTGAGCGTGCCGGTCTTGTCGGTGCACAGCACGGTGGTGGTGCCGAGCGCCTCGATCGCCGACATCCGCCGCGTGAGCACGCCCACCTTAGCGATGCGGTAGGCACCGATCGCCAGGAACACCGTGAGCACCACCGGGAACTCTTCGGGGATCAGGGCGATCGCCGTGCCGAGTCCGGCCAGAAAGCCGTCGAGCCACTCACCTCGCAGCAGGCCGTACCCGAGCGCGACCGCCACCGACAGCACCGCCGCTGCGATGCCGACCGTGCGCACCAAGCGCTTCGTCTCCTCCTGCAGCGCGCTGCGACCGGGCTGCACGGTGGCGAGCGCGGCCCCGATCTTGCCCATCTGGGTGCGCACGCCGGTGGCCGTCACCTCCAGCAGCCCTTCCCCGCGCACCACCAGCGTGCCGGCGAAGGCCCAGGAGGTGTCGTCGCCGCCGGGAGCTTGGGTCGACGGGCTCGTCTCGTCGGACGGGTGCTTGCGCACAGCGACCGACTCCCCGGTGAGCAGGCTCTCGTCGATGGACAGGCTGCTGCCCGACCGGACGACGCCGTCGGCCGGGACGCGCGCCCCCTCGGTGAGGGCCACGAGGTCACCCTGCACGACATCGGGGGCAGGGAGGGTGACGCGCTGTCCGTCTCGCAGCACCACGACCTTAGGCTGCGAGAGGTCGCGCAGCGCGTCGAGTGCGCGCTCCGTGCGCCCCTCCTGCAGGACGGTGAGTCCGATGACCATGCCCACCGACGCCATCAGCATCATGGCTTCCTGCAGGTCGCCCACGAACAGGTACACCACCGCGCAGGCCACCAGCAGCAGGAACATTGGCTCGCGCAGGACCTCGGCGACGATCGCGAGCATCCCACGGCGCTCGGGGTCGGGAAGGGCGTTGGGGCCCTGCTCGGCGAGCCTTCGACGCGCTTCGTCGCTGGTGAGACCGGTGACCGGCGTGGTGTTCGGCGCTCGCGCTTCCATGGTCAGGACCTCGTGTACAGGATGCTGTAGCAACGGTCGCGCCACGGTGCGGTCTGCGGGACCCCAAGGTTCAGCGCGTGGCGCTGGCGTCCGCCGCCGACCTCAGGTACCCTGCGGCGCGCCGTGGGGATGCCCGTCCGATGTCTGATGCGTCCGCGACAGCCAGCGACCCACATTTCGTCGCGCGGGACGCCAACTTCGATCCGCTGCGCTTCTCGCTCGCTGCGGCCGTGGTGTTCTCGCACTGCTACTACGTCACCGGTGTGCGCGAGATGCCGATCGGCGTGATGGCGGTGCTGGGGTTCTTCGGCATCAGCGGCTTCCTGGTGGCGCAGAGCTGGCTGCGCCGTCGGTCCGCGCTCGACTACTTTCGACGTCGTGTGCTGCGGATCTTGCCCGGGTTCGCAGGGGTGGTGCTCTTCGACCACCTCGTGGTGGCGCCCCTGGCAGCGGGGAGTGTGGACGGCGTGCTGCGGGTGCCCGTGTGGCGCGTGGCCCGCGAGATCCTCACGCTCACCCACCGCACGATCCCCGGGGTGTTCGACGACCTGCCGGTGCACGCGGTGAACGGGTCGCTGTGGTCCATTCCGTACGAGTTCATCTGCTACACGATGCTCGCCCTGGTGGGCGCTGTGCGCCTGCTCCACCATCCACGCCGCACGCTGATCGCGGCCATCGTGCTGTGGGGGTTCGCGGGCCTCGTGCTGGCCCATCCGCGTGCGCTGTGGATGGGTCCGATCTACCAGCTCCTGCTGCCGTATGTGCTGGCGTTCGCTACCGGCGTGGTGCTGTCGCTGTACCGAGATCGCCTGAAGTTCACGGGGTCGCGTGTGGCGGTGGTGTGCGGGCTGCTGGTGCTCTCGCTGGCGAACAAGGTGTCGGCGCAGCTGTTCTGGCCCGTGGGGTTCCCCTACGTGATGATCGCGCTGGGTCGACACCCCACGGTGCCGTTCCCGAACTTCGTGCGCAGGGGTGACTTCAGCTACGGGCTCTACCTGTTTGCGTTTCCGGTGCAGCAGCTCCTGGTGCACACCTTTGGCGTAGACATGAACCCGTTGGTGTTGTTCGCGGCGGCGATGGTGCTCACGATGCCGCTCGCGGTCTTCAGCTGGTACGCCATTGAGAAGCCGTTTCTTCGCCTGAAGGGGTGAGCGGTACGCAGCGCGGTGGGATGCTGGGTCGTGCTACGATGCGGGCCTGGGAGTACGAAATGCGTTGGGTCACGCTCATCGGAGTGGTGGCGCTCTGCGCCTGTGAGCCGGAGTCAGGGCCTGAAGAGGTCGACCTCGGGAGCGCTGAGCGCCGCACCTTGCACGGGTGCGTGGAGCTGCCCGCAGGCGTTGCCGCTGCCACCGTGTTCGACGCCGTAGAAGAGGTCGAGGTGGTGGATGGGTGCTTCGACATCGAGATCCATGCCCAGCGCACCCAGCTCGTGTTTGCCCTCTCGGCGGCGGGCGCCCCGCTCCGCATGGGGTGGGTCGATCCCGACCGGCCCAACCTCGATGCGCGCATCACAGCCGAGACCGTGCTGTACTACGCGGTCGGCGGAACGCTGGCGGGCGCGGATGCTGTGGAGCCCCTGTTCGACCTGCTGGCCGAGGCCCCCGAGGTCGACGAGGTCGCCGAGGCGATCGATGCCGCGCTGGAGGCGAATCCCGACGTGTTTGGTGCCGCCCAGAAGCATGAAGCCACTGGCACGATCGTGGCGTCTGTGGCTGCCCAGTTGCTCAAGCCCTCCGAGGAGGAAGAAGCGCCCGCCGATGCCAATGCCGTGATCTTCGATCCGGCCGAGCCGCAGAGCGGCATCACGATGACGTCCACGTCGGGCGTGAACAGCGTCTCCCTGCAGAACGCCTACCGGCGCGCTGCCCACGTGTTCGTGCAGCGGGTGAGCACGTTCGACGAAGACGACAAGGAGACCGCCAACGCCGCCGACATCTCGGACGCGAAGGTCGCGTCGGTGCAGGCGCTGCAGAACTGGGTGGATGGCTTCGACCAGATCGTGCAGGCCTCGTACTCGCCGGGTGGTCTGGAGGGCAGCGAGAACGTGGCGTACGTGCCGCGCACGGCCGGTCCGTTCAAGCTGGAGGCTGTGCCCGGCGCGAAGAAGACCCGCTTCCACTTCACGGCGGTGGGGCCCGGCGTGCGCACTGGCGAGGTCTACGGCGATCTCACCGACAAGCAGCGTGACCAGCTCCTGGCCACGTCCACCGAGTTCTTGTTGATGGATCTCGTGCTGCCGGTGATCGCGCAGTTCGTGATCCCGAACATGAAGTGGGACGACCTCTCCACCAACAGCCTCCTGCCGGGACTCTCTAAGGACCTTGGCAAGCTGTTCTTGGTCAACCTACCGAAGGCCGGGCAGCTCATGGCCAACGGCGACGTCAAGGGCGCCCTTGGGGCCGTGTGGGAGGCCCTCGCCGGCAGCAACACGTTCCGCGACGCCCTCGTCGACGTGATCTACGAGAACCTCTACGACTTCCGCACGGCCGGCAGCACGGCGGGCACGCAGCGGGCCAGCGCGCTGGCCACGGGGTTCGCGAAGGCCACGGGGGCTGTCGACGCGTTCCTGAGCGGCGCCGACGCGAGCGCCGTCGGGGCGGCCCTCGTGGTCTCGAACCGGGCCGACCGCTGGACCGTCGATGTGACGGAGTCCACCGTGCGCATCGAGCCCCGGGAGCCCAAGGCCACCACGGAGACGCGGGTGCGCCTCACCGTCAACGTTCTCGACGCGGGCGACGACGTGGCCTTCGAGTACCGGTTCTCCACGGGCGGCGTGTTCGGCTCGCTCGACACGGGCATCGAGCAGGGCATCAACGTCACCACCAGCCAGAACTGGGTGGACTACGTGGCCGGCACCGAAGAGGGCAGCGACGACGTCACCGTGCAGGTCTACGAGATCCGCCTCTCGGATCGCGTGGCGGTGGGCTCACGCACGGTCACCGTGAAGGTGGAGGACGTCTGCGATCCCACGATCTCGCAGCGCGCCACGTTCACCTGGGTCGAAGACACCTTCACCTGCTTTGAGGACAACCTGTGCAGCAAGGCCTGGCCGGTGTGGTCGTTCCGTGCCGTGAAGGGCGCTTACTCCTACGTGGCCGAGATCGACACCCACGGCGACGGAATTGGTGAGTGGACCACGCGCTCCCGCACGCTCGTGATCTGGGCCAACCTGGGCCAGCCCTACCGCTACTACTACACGAAGCTGCTCGCCGAGAACCACCAGGGGGCCATGCTCGCGCTGCGTGGGCCGATGGGGGACACCGAGCTGATCCACATCACGTCCGAGCTGTCGCAGATCAACACCCACGTCGAGAGCAGCATGGAGATCTTCCGCCGTCAGGCCGACACCTGGCGGGAGATCCACACGCGCTCCGAGATGGTGCTCACGCCCGTCTGCCTCTGAGCCGCCTACGAAACGGGGCTCTCTCCGAGCTGGGGCATCAGGCCGCGCATGCCCCAGCGCGCCCACGCGGCGCGGTCGACGCCGGGGCAGCGCTCCTGGAGCGGGCACAGCGCACACACGGGTGTGTGGACGGTGCCGAGCGGGGCGAGCAGCACCTCGGCGAGAGGCTCGGACGCACGCGGCACGCTCGGCGCGACGCAGTCCGGAAGCCCCACCACGGCCAGATCCACGCCGCGTCCGGCCGCACAGGTGAGCGCCTCGTTCAGCTCGGCGGGATCGGGGAGATCGGTCAGATCCGGGGCCGACCAGTTGGGTGCAAGCCCCAGCACCGTGCCCTCCACGGTGGCGAGGCGCTCCAGGCCCTGCCGATCGAGCACGAGGGCGCGCCGCACGTGCGGTTCCGCCGCTTCGTCGACGTCCAGCAGCAGGGCATCGGGCCGAAGGGGGGCGAAGGCTTCGGCCGCAGCACCCTGGAGCGGCTGCGGTGCGAGGCGAACCTGCTGCACGCCCACCGCCCGCAGGCGGGCCACCAGCGCCGCGAGCGCCGGATCCGAGGGCAGACCCGGCACGAGCAGGTGAACGGCCTCGGGAGGGGCTGCAGCGAGCTCGTCGACCCATGCGGCCCAGCCGTCCGCACCCAGGCGGTCGTCAAAGCGGGTGACGACTGCGCCGCGCAGCCCCCACGTTTGGGTCATCGCACAGGTGTCGGCCACGCAGGCGAGGCCGACGAGATCGAGGTCCTTCGGCGGCCGAACCGCCACCGCACCGTCCCGCTCCACCTCCGCGCTGTGCTCCACGGGGCGGTCACGGTGGCGGAGCACGAGGTTGCCGTGGTCGATCTGCTCCACCACGCGCACCACGGCGCGCAGGATCGCCTCCACCGACCGGGGCAGGCTGGAGGCGCCGCCCAGCTCCACGAGCACCGCGATCGAGCGCGTGAGCGCCCAGGCGTTCTCGGGTCCGAGGGGCCGAAAGCGCAGACCGTAGGTGGCTCCGCCGATGTCGAGCGTGAGGCTCACGCCTGACTCCCACAGGTCCACGCTCAAGTGAGAGACCCCGGGCAAGCGACGGCGCAGCGCTTCGGCGCGGGCTGCGAGCCAGTCGTGCAGGTCAACGGGTGCGCTCACAGGTCGGCCCTCTGATCGCCCAGCCAGCGCACGAAGGTGGTGAGCGACGTGCCCACATCGGTGTTGTTGCGGGTGACCTTGTCCCTGTAGGACCACGCCAGCAGGTGCTCGCGATCGAAGCCGTTCAGGGCGTAGCGGTCGTGCCCGCAGCGGTCGTCGAGGTGACCCAGGCGCTGCCCGGCCGCCAGCGCCGGCGTGTAGAGGAAGCTGTTGCTGCCATACACGGTGCCGTCCCAGTCCACGGTCACATGGCCGTTGGTGCGGACCTCCTGCAGGGGCTCGTCGAGGTTCACGAGGTGGGGCGCATGCCCGCCCCGCTGCTTGGTGGCCACGATCTCGGCCCCCAGCGCGAACAGCTCCTGCGTGAGCCGCAGCCGCTCCGCTTCGGTCCACAGGCTGCCGAGCGCGTAGTTGATCTGCACGCTGGGAACGCCCAGGCCGGCGAGGTGCCAGAAGTCCTGCCGCAGACGACCCACGCTCGCCCGGCTCACGACCATGATCGCGTAAGCCTGAAAGCCTCGGTCGAGGAAGGCCTGCACCCGCCCGGCGGCGCTCTCGGTGTAGGAGTCGCCGCCGCCGTCGGCGCGCGGACGGTTCGTGCGCTGGCTCTCGGCCGTGCCGTCGAGCGAGAGCTGAAACAGCACGTCGTGGCCCACCAAGGCATCGAGGCGCTCATCGGTGGCGCCCAGCGTGTTGGTGGTGATCTGGAACGACATCTTGCGGTCGAGCTCGGCCCCGCGCTGCGCACCGTATGTGATCGCGCGGTGCACCACCGGCCAGTTGAGCAGGGGCTCGCCGCCGTAGAAGTGCACCCGGTGCTCTTCGGCGTCGGCCGAGAGGAGGAGGTCGACCCCGCGCTCGGCGACGTCGACGCTCATCACGCGGCCGTCTTGTTTGGGGATGGTGCAGTAGGTGCAGCGCAGCTCGCACTGCCAGGTGGGCACGAGCACCACCCGCGCGTGCTTGACGAAGGGCTGGCGCAGCTTCGCGATCGCGCCGTCTTCGCTGCCCATCGCTTCCAGCACGGCAGCAGCGGCCGCGTGGGAGGTTCGGCCCGCTCCATCCGCTGTGGGGAGCGACTCCCAGGCCCGCACCGCACAGGCGCGGCCGGCATCATCGAGCAGCCTCACCAGCCGCTCGGGCTCACCCGACGAAGGACCCAGGGCACGCCACGCCTGGTGCACCGCCTCCACCGACGCCACCGACAGCGGCTGGTCCGCCAGCGCCAGCCGCGCAGCCTCCAACCACGGATCCGTCGACGGCACGAGGCGCACGTGGACCGGCACGCCGGTGAGCGCCAGCGCCAGCCCCTTGCGCAGCGCTTCCCCCACCGCCGTGGGCGTGACGCCGGGCGGGCACGTGCCCGACAGCAGGGCATGGACGCAAGCTGCGAGCGGGGAGCTGGGGTTCATGGGCTCGCGGGCTCAGGGAGGGGACGCAGAGGACCGGCGACGAGGCAGTCGGCGATGAAGCCGGTGAGGTTCCGGTATCCTTGCTCGCTGAAGTGCACGGGGTCGAGGAAGTTGTCGCCACCGAACGGCAGGCCGGCCGACGCCCAGGCCGCCTCCACATCACACACCGAGACCGGCGCGGGCCCTTCCAGCGACGAAGGGCCGGCAGCCCGCAGCACCGCCAGCAGCGGTGTCTTCATGCGCATGTCGGGCGTGAACGCCTCGGCGTCGCGGGCGGCGAGCAGGCCGGCGAGGCGTTCGGCGGGGTTGGCAGCAGCGAGCGCGGCGGCCCAGCGATCCCGGGTGGTGGGGTTCGGTCCGTAGGGCTCGGCTTCGTAGTTTCCAAGCGGCGTCACGAGCAGCACGGGCACGCCGCGCGCCACGTTCTGGGCCACCATCGCATCCAGGTTCTCGGTGAAGCCCTTGGTGGCGTAAGCCACCAGCGGCAAGAACGCGGCCGGATCGGGCGAGAGGAGCCCCAGGTCCTGAAACGCGGTGAGCAGGGGACCCGCCCGGCGATGACCGTAGAACCAGTAGGTGCCGCCTGCGTCGTGGGGCTTGAACGCCTCCCCCGAGAGCATCCAGGCCGGCCCCACGATCGCGTCGAAGTGGGGCAGATCGAGGGCCGCGTGGAACGTGTAGGTCACGTCGTTGTGCTCACCGTAGTACACCACCACGTCGGGCCGCAGCCCTTCGGTGTCGGCGAGCTTCCAGGCGTCTTCCTGACGGGCTCGCTCATCCCAGGAAGGCATGCCCTCCCAGCCCAGGTTGTCGACCACAGCGGGCTGCCCGCGTGCTTCGAGGGCGGCCAGCAGGGGCTCCGTGAACTGCGCGTGCGATGGGGCGGAGACCGAGCTGGAGCCGACGATCCACACCCTCGGCGCGCCGGGCACGCTGGGCTGAAACACCACCGGCTCGTGGCGGCCTTCTTTCCACCCCTCCACCGCATCGACGCGGGATGCGATCCATGCCGCCGACGTGTGCTCATGGGCCCGCCAGAGGTCGACGCCCAGCCACGCGCCCCACGCGAGCACGAGCGCGAGGGGCGTGGCTGCCACCACGTGAACCGCCCTCATGGCTGCGCCCCGGGCACGGTCTCGTACACGATGGGACCGTTTCCCACCGAGGCCGTCCACAGCGCAATGCCCAGCCCGAGCGCGCCGAGGAGCACCATCGGCGGCAGCCACCACCGCCACAGGCTGCGCAGGGACGGGCTGCTCATCCGCCGCCCCGCTCACGGCGCGTCATGCGGTAGCCGTCCACGTAGAGCACATCGATGTGGCTGCGGTGGAAGGTGGCGAGCGCATCGACGGGGGAGTGGACGATGGGCTCCCCGCGCAGGTTGAAGCTGGTGTTCAGCACAGCGGGCACACCGGTGGTGTCGCGAAAGGCGCGCACGAGGCGGGTGAAGACCGGCGAGAGCTCGGGGTCGACGACCTGCACGCGCGCCGTGCCGTCGACGTGGGTGGTGGCCGGCAGGCGCTCGGCCGTGCCCTCCTGGACCGGCGCGACCAGGAGCATCCAGGTGGCGAGCTGCTCGGCGCTGACAGGCAGATCGAAGAGCGCGGCGGCGTCTTCGGGGAGCACAGCGGGCGCGAACGGACGGAAGGGCTCGCGGAACTTCACGCTGTGATTGAGCTGGTCGCGGGTGGCGGCGCGGCTCGGGTCGGCGAGGATGGAGCGGTGCCCCAGCGCCCGCGGACCCCACTCGGCCGGGCCCTCCTGCCAGGCCACGACCGAGCCCGCAGCAAGATCCTCGGCCGCACGCTCGGGCGCCGCATCCCCACAGTCTTCCGGGAGCTGGCCCAGATCGTTGAGCAGCTTCGCGGTGCGCTCGCGCGACCAGCCCGGCGCGAGCCCCGGACGCAGGCGTTGCTTGGGCCGCGGCCCTCCCAGCACCTCCACCCAGGCCCACCACGCTGCACCGAGCGCGCCGCCCGCATCTCCCGCGGCGGGGTGGACGACCATGCGCTGGAACGGCCCTTCCGCCGCCAGGCGCTGGTTCGCCACGCCGTTGAGCGCGACGCCGCCCGCATAGGCCAGCGTGCTGCAGCCGGTGCGCTCGTGGAGGTTGCGGGCCAGGCCCAGCAGCGCTTCTTCCAGCACCACTTGCACCGAGGCCGCCACGTTCGCGTAGTGCAGGCCGTCTGGCGTGGCGGGGTCGAGGCCGTCACCGGGCGGACGCGCAGGTCCGAACAGCGCCTCGAAGCGCGGACCAAAGCTCTGCGTTGCGGACACGTGCCACCGCACGTACGCGAGGTCGATCGCGAAGCCACCATCAGGGTGGAGCTGGATCAGCTTCCGCACAGCGTCCACGTGGGTGGGTGTGCCGTAGGACGCCAGACCCATCAGCTTGTACTCACCCTCGTTCACCGCGAAGCCCGCCCAGGCGGTGAACGCCGAGTAAAGCAGGCCCAAGCTGTGGGGAAAGCGCACCTCGGCGAGCGGGTGCAGGCCGCTGGCGTCGCCCTTCCACAGGCTGGTGGTGGCCCACTCGCCCACACCGTCGGCCACGAGCACGGCCGCTTCTTCCGCATCGGAGCCGTAGAAGGCGGACGCCGCGTGGGCGAGGTGGTGCTCACAGAACAGCACCTGCTCGGGCCGCACGCCGAACTCGGTGCACAGGCGGTTCTTGAGCCAGAGCTTGTCGGTGAGCCAGGCCACCTGGGACCGCACGAACGCTGGGAGCGTGCGCGGGAAGTAGAGGGCGTGGGTGACGAGCAAGCGCTCGTACTTCCGCAGCGGCTTCTCGTAGAACACCACGCTGTGGAGGTCGGCGGCTGTGATGCCGGCCTCAGCGAGCAAGGCGCGCGTGGCCTGGACGGGCAAGCTGGCGTCGTGCTTGACCCGGCTGAACCGCTCCTCACTGACCGCGCCCACCACCTCACCGTCGCGCAGCAGGGCGGCGGCGGCGTCGTGGTAGAGCGCAGACACGCCCAGCACCCAGGTGCTCATCCTTGCTCCGCGGCCCGGACGGCCACAGGACGATCCGGCGCGCCCACGGTGATCAGACCGCCTGCGAGACCGCCTTGGGCCCGCGCCATCAGGCTCGCCGGCCCCACCATCACCACGTAGAGCAGGCCCAACCACAGCGAGGCCATCGCCTGACCGAAGCCGTGCGAGGCCCGGAACAGGCCTTGGGTGAACGCGCGGGTGCGCACCTGCCGCACGGCCGTGCTGACCTCGGCGGCACGGCCCTCCGAGGCGATGCGATCCAGCTCCTTGCGGCTGTAGGCGATGTGGAAGCGCTCGTCCTGGAAGATGCGGGTGAACATCGCCACCACGTCGGCGTCGTCGCGCAGCACGTGGGCGTAGGTGCGAAAGAGCCGCTCGCCGTTGAGCTCGTGCACCCAGACGAACGCGAGGAACTCGACCTCGGGAAGCTGCTGCACCAGCGGATCGCTGCTCTTGATGCCGCGCTCCACCACCCGTGCGTGATCGGCCAGGATCGCCAGCGCCGCGCCGTTGGGACCGGCCAGCAGGCCGGCGCGCTCGCGGAAAAGGCGGGCGTGCTCGAGCTCATCGAGCGCGTGGCGGAAGTAGGAGCGACGCAGGCCGGGCCGCGTCTCGTGGGCCACGGCGGCCAGCATGTCGAGCCCCGAGCCGTACTCGGTGTGCGCGAAGTCGGCCATCTTGGCAGCCGCCCGACCCGGCAGGCGCAGCACGATCCGGCTGATCAGGCGCAGCATCCAAGGGGTCGAGCTGTCGTCGAGCACCCGGGGCTCCAGGGCAGGGGAGCCCCTGGCCTATCCCGTCGCTGCGGTCGGGGTGGCGGGTGTCGTGCCAGCGTGCGACCCCTGAGCGCAGGAGCGCGCATGGCCACCCCGAACCCCCCGATGACCACCTCCCAGGCGTGGGCGCTGCGCCTCGGCACCCTGGGCGAGCTGGGGCGCACGCTACTGCGCACGGGCCGGTGGTGGGCGATCCCGATGGTGGTGGTGCTGGGGCTGCTGGCGGTGGTGCTGACGGGGTTGCAGGCGATGCCGTATGTGGCGCCGTTCATCTACGCGGTGTTCTGAACAGGATCGTTTCGACCGGCAGCCCTTGGGGTGGACGCCCGATCCCGCGACGATCCGACGCCCACGATCTCGACGGGAGGTGTCAGTAGGCGTAGGGCTCCCGGAACACGCTCCACACAAACTGCGTGACGTCGGGCGCGCCGATGACGGTGTTCGTAGCGGGGGCCAGGGGCGTCCAGTAGGCCTCGTAGACGTCCCCAAGTGGCGAGACCCACGAGGGCACGTAGTAGAAGGCCTGGGTTCCGTAAGCGCCCCCGCCGAAGCTCGCGTCGGCGTCGAAGCCGAGGCGCAGCGTGGTGGCGTCGGCGATCGCGAGCAGCCCCGGCGAGAGGGTCTCGCAGTCGCCGTTCTGGGTCAGCTCCACCACGTCGAACGTGTTGAAGTCGAAAGCAAACTCACAGTCGGGGCAGGGGACGGGAGGCGCGATGACTTGGGGCCCGAACGCGTTGGACGTCCAAGCGCACACGTCGAGTCCGTCGGTGCGGGCGACCCGGTACTCCAGCAAGCCGGCCGCCACCTGCTGAGTGTTGAAGTTGAGCACGTGGCTGCCGCCGAACGCGTAGGTGCCCACGCGGTTGACGCCAACCCTGGGGTTGAACGAGGTGACGACCGGCGACACCTCCACAGCGCGGGCAGCGCCCAGGCTCGCCGCCTGGAAGTGGAACACGGTGCCGGGGGGGCTGGTGGGCACGTCGACCTCGATGCGCGCGAAGCCGTTGGCATCGGCCACCACGGAGCCGAGCACCTGCGGGGAACGGAGATCGAGGCAGCGCCCGTTGAGCACCCGCGGACACAGTACGTCGGCGCGCTGGACCCGCGACACCGCGATGTACACGGTCTGACCGGGGCTCGCGCTGTCCACCTCCAGGCCCAAGACTGTGCCGGACGCCGGGATCCCGTCGAGATCCAGGCGGAGGTTCCCCGATGGAGCGGCGAGCGCCGGGGCGCTGATCAGGAACGCAGGCAGGGCCAGGGACGCACGCATGGTGACCTCGTTGGGGTGGATGGGGCTACCACGCGCGGGACGGCCGCACATCCGAGCTGGGCAAGGCGACTCGGTCCGTCGCGCGGAGGCCCCTCGTCGTGATCGCGCAGTGCTACCTACGGAACGCTCAGTCCGGTCCATCCTCATCGCGCGAACGACGTTGGGCGCCAGCAGCCCACAAGGAACCCTCCGACGGCGAACCAGCAGCCGCCACCGGCCAGGGGGGGGCTGGCGATGTGACGGCCCCCTCCAGTTGCCAACGCCGAGTTTCGAAACGGAAACAACCGTCCGGAACAGCCCCCGACGACACTGATGGTAGCGACGTCCTTGGGCTACGTGGAGTAAGGCCACCGCCTCACCCCGACGACTCCCCGACGCCAGCAAGAACCTGATCCACCAAGGCGTCGGTCAGCCACAG
>CAYNFK010000014.1:0-64255 GCA_964396405.1 uncultured Enterobacteriaceae bacterium | reverse complement strand
GCTGCTCCACGCTGGCGGGCTCGGTGTCGGCCTGGGTGACGATGATGCGCTGCAGTGCGTTGCGGTACTCCCCCGGCACTTCCTGCCAGGCAGCCTGGCCCATGTGGTCGCCCATGGGGATCTTGCGGTCGGGCTCGGCGTCTGCCAGGAAGATGCCCCAGCGGTACTCCGGCATCTTCACGTAGCCGAACTGGGCCCACCCACCGGGCTCCGTGCTGATCGCCGTGCGCAGGTAGACGTCGTCGCCCTGCCAGCCATCCGGGCCCATCGCGCCCCACCAGTCGAGGAACGCCGGCTGCCACTGCTCGAGCGCGCGCTGAAGGCGCCGATCGCTGGAGAGGTCGACGTTGTTGGGAATGCGATCGCTGTAGTTGATGCTCAAGTGCGACCCCAGTCGAAAGAAGGGCTGGTGGGATGACCGTAGAGCGTGAGGGCACCGCGCTCGCCAACGGCGTTGGGACGCTGGAAGATCCAGTTCTGCCAGGCCGACAGCCGGCCGTAGATCTTGGTCTCACACGTCTCGGGACCGGCGAACCGAAGGTTCTGCTCCATGCCCGTGAGGGCATCCGGGGACAGGCTCACGCGCTCCTCGATGGCGATGCGAATCTCATCGTCCCAGTCGAGGTCGTCGGGCGCTGCGGTGACGATGCCGAGCGTGAGCGCCTCTTCGCCATCCAGCGCCTCGCCGGCGCGCGCGAGCACGGCGGACACATCGGCCGGATCGTGCAGGAAGCGGGTGGCGAGGCGGGTGAGGCCGTTGGCCATCGGCAGCGCACCCCCGGACACCTCGGTGACCACCACCGCCGCATCACCGCCCGCGAGCATGTAAGTGCGATCGACCGACCACAGGATCTCGGCGAGCACGCCGGCGAAGCACGATCCAGGCGCCACCAGCGCAAACATCGACTTCGACATGTTGTCGAGCCGACGGAGCACCCGGGCCTGGTGCCAGCGCACCTCGTCGCCGATCCACGTTCCGGCGACCGCGGTGAGCGCAGCGTCGTGGGCGAGCACGGCTGGTGCTTCGCCCTCCGTGCGCAGAAGCAACAGGCCCACCGTGGGGTGGTTGAACCGCAGGTGGATCAGCGCATCATCGAGCTCGCGGAAGGCCCGGAGCGACCAGGCCGACGCGCCCTGTGCGAGCCAGTCCCCGGCGCTGCCGGGTGCGGGAGCATCGGGCGCACGCACGACCACGGTGGCGGTGCGCGCCGCCGGATCGATCGTGGTCTGCACGTAGCGGTAGGACCGCCCGCCGTTGGCGTCGATCTCCACGTCGAGAGCGGGCAGCTCGATGCCCTGGACCGCACGCGCCGGGCGCTGGGCGGCGCGCTCGTTGGCGATCTTAGCGAGGCCCGTCTCCCACTGGGACCGGGGGAGGCTGCCATCCACGATGCGGGTGGCGACGGCGTCGCGTGCCCGGAAGCCCTCGGCCTTGGTGCAGAACACGTCGGCCACATCGCGCCGCACGTGCCGCTTGTCGACCAAGCGCGTGAGACCGCCCGTGCCCGGCAACACAGCCAGCAGCGGGACCTCCGGCAACGAGACGGCGCTGGATCGGTCGTCGATCAGCCAGATCTCGTCACACGCCAGTGCGAGCTCGTAGCCACCGCCAGCCGCCGTGCCGTTGAGCCCCGCGATCCAGGTCTGACCGGACTCCGAGCTGGCCTGCTCGATGCCGACCCGGGTCTCGTTGGTGTACTTGCAGAAGTTCACCTTGAAGTGATGGGTGCTGCTGCCCAGCATCTGGATGTTGGCACCGGCGCAGAACACCTTTCCGCCAGGGCCCGTGACCACCACCACGCGCACCTCAGGGTGCTCGAACCTCAGCCGCTCCACCGCGTCGTGAAGCTCGATGTCGACGGACAGATCGTAGCTGTTCTGCTTGAGCACGTAGTCGGAGCGGTGACCCCGATCCTCCTGCACGTCCATCGTCAGCGTCGCGACCGGCCCGGCAAGCGCCAGGCGCCAGTGGACGTAGCGGTCGGGATGCGACGCGAACGACACGACAGGAACGAACTCAGCACCGGCCATGGGGTCCTCGGAACGGGATTTCGCGGCAAGGGTCGGGTGCCGTATCGAGCCCATCCCTCGCTCGCACACCCTAGCCGCACATGGTTCGGGTTAGCCGGCCCTGGCGGAGGCGAGATGCCGTTCGGGGGCTTGGGCTGGCACGACGGTGCGGCGCTCGGTGCGCTGCTGCTGGCCGTGCTGCACTTGGGCTTCGCGCGCCGCGTCGATCTCGGCCCGGCCGTGGTCGCCGCCACGGGCATGGCCCTGCTCGCCCCCGACGCAGGGTCCTCGGGGGGGGTGTACGCGCTGGCGGGCGTCGCGGTGGTGGTGGCACTGGCCTGGTGGCGTGGGGGGCGAGCAGGCACAGGTCGGCCCGACCTCACGGGGATGGTGGTGGCGGCGATCGGCCTGGCGCACGCCGCGGACCACGCGCTCCGCGGCGCAGCTGCCCTGCCGCCCGTTGCCCCCGGGGCGCTGCTGGGTCCGATTCTGCTGGTGGGTCTGGTGGCCACGTTGCTCAGCGCGTCCGCACCATCGCTGCCTGGTCGCCGCGTCCACCACCACCGAGAGGTTCCCGTGCACGCACAACCCGGAGCCGCACGATGACCACGGCTGTGCCCTGGCCTCGCAGGATCCTCGCTTGGGGCCAGGAGACGGCCGCCACCTGGATCGCCCGGGCGCGAGAAGCGGATCGTGAGCTCGCTCGTAAGGAGCTGGAGTCGTTCGAGCGCTGGCATGGCTTGGCCTCCGAGGCACCTCGCGCTGTGGCCGCGTCCAACGAGCTGATCGTCGCGCGCACAACCCCCGACGGACTCCCCTTGGTGGTGCACCACCTTCGGCTCTCCGATGACCCGTCGGGCACGGGACTCGCGCGCCTCGCTGGGCTTGCGGCGCACCGGGCTGGGAGGATGGATCTGGTGGTGGTCGTCTGGGACGTGGTGTCGGGCTCGGGAGATCTGGGCACGGCGATCGAGGGTTCCAAGGCCCTGGCCGAGCGCGCCGGCCTGGTCGGCCCCTTGCTGGTGGCTGTTCCGGGGGTGAACCGCAGTGAGGGGGGCACCAGCGGCAACAAAGTCACCACCATCCTGATCGGTCCCAACGGACGCGCGGTGGAGGTCTGGCGCGGTGCGGTCACCGACACCACCGTGGTGGCCATCTTGGCGCGCCTCGAAGCAGGTGCCTCATGAGCCTCCCGTTTGGCGTTCCTGCCGGAACCCCTGTCCTCACGCCCCACGGGCCGCGAGCCGCCGAGTCCCTGGTGGTGGGAGACGTGGTGTGGGCGGTCGACCCCGTCACCCAGGCTCGGACCGAGGCTGCCATCACGGGCATCACCACCTGGGAGACCGACCAGCTTCAGGCCATCACCTACGAGGGCGGATCCCTCGACGCACTCACCCCCGGAACGAACGTCTGGGACGCGTTTGAAGAGGCCTTCCGCGCCGCCGGCAGCCTGTCGACACTGTCGGAGCTGCTCGTCGAAAGCGGGGCAGGGGACCTCGCTCCCCGCGCCGTGCTCACCACCCCCGAGACGCGTGCACCGGGCACACGCGTCTACTTGCCCACGCTGGCTCGACCCCACAGCGCCCTGCTGGTGGCCGGGGTGGTCGTGCGCCACAAGGAGCCGATCTGATGCGGAGGTTCGGTGTCTTCGTGGTCCTGGCCGCTTGTGCGCGTCACCCCGCCTCAACCCAGGTGGTGCTGCCCGACCCGATCGCCGACGCTGCACGCGCCGGCATCGAGAGCCCCGAGCTCGCGGAGCTGTTGGTCGACCACTGGCGCTGGTCGCTTCGGCAGTCCCCGGAGCTCGCGACCAGCTTGGGCCTGACGGGGGGCGATGCTGCGGTGAGCGACCCGTCGGTGGCGGGTGCCGAGCGGCGCGCTGCGGACGGCGCTGCGTTCCTCGCACGCCTCGCTGCGCTCGACGGCAGTGGGTGGTCGGATCGCGACCTTCGGTTCGCCGCGCTGTGGCGGAGCGAGCTGGAGGTGGGGCAGGCGATGCGGGCCTGCCACCTGGAGACCTGGGCGCTGTCGGCACGCTCGAACGCGGTGGTCGATCTGCTCGGTGTGCTCGACCTCCAGCCGGTGCAGAACGACCCGGCTGTCGACGCACTGTTCCTGCGCCTCGATGCGTGGCGAGCGGCGCTGCCGCTTCACGAAGCCGCCTTGAGGACCGGCCTGAGCGCCGGGAGGGTCGCGACGGCCGAGTCGGTGCAGCGCATCCTCGCCCAGATCGACGGCCTGCTGGCTACCGAGCCCGATGCCTGGGCGATCGTCGACCGCCTCAAAGCGCACCGCCCCGAGCGCGTCGAGGCCCTGGTCGCGCAGATCTCTGGGCCTCTTCGCGCTGACATTACGGCGTACCGGAACTTCCTGGCCGCTGAGATCCTGCCCGCAGCGCGCGATGACGCCCATGCCGGCATCGTGAACCTGCCCGAGGGCGCGGCCTGCTACGCCGCCCTGGTGCAGAACCACATCGGCCCAGGCAAGGACCCCGCGGCCCTTCATGCGCTGGGCCTGGAGGCGATGTCCTCGGTGCACGCGGAGTTTCGCGACCTCGGCGAGCGGGTGTTCGGCACGCGGGATCTTCCCACGATCTTCGAGCGACTCCGCACGGATCCCGCGCTGCGGTTCTCCGATGCTGCCAGCATCGTGGCGAAGGCCGAGTCGGCGCTGCGTCGCGCGGAGGCCGTGGTGCCGTCGGCGTTCGGGAAGCTCCCGTCCACGCCGTGCGTGGTGGCCGAGATCCCCGCCCATGAGGCGCCCTACACCACGATCGCGTACTACCGGCAGCCCACACCGGGGGCCGGCAAGCCCGGCGAGTACTTCGTGAACACCTACGCGCCCGAGACGCGGCCGATCCACGAGGCCGAGGTGCTCGCGTTCCACGAAGCCGTTCCCGGCCACCACACGCAGATCGCCATCTCGTACGAGGCCACGAACGTGCCGGCCTTCCACCGCTACAACGGTGCCACGGCCTTCGTGGAGGGCTGGGCGCTGTACGGAGAGCGGCTGGCCGATGAGCTCGGCCTCTACAGCTCCGACCTGGACCGGCTCGGGATGCTCGCGTTCGACGCCTGGCGGTCTGGCCGACTCGTGGTCGACACGGGACTGCACGACCAAGGCTGGAGCCGAGCTCAGGCGATCGCGTACCTGATGGAGAACACGCCGCTCGCCGCGAACAACGTCGACAACGAGGTCGACCGGTACGTGTCCTGGCCTGGGCAAGCTCTCGCCTACAAGGTGGGGCAGATCGAGATCCTCGCACTGCGAGCCGAGGCGAAGGATGCTCTAGGAACAGCGTTCTCGCTGCCCGAGTTCCACGACGTGGTGCTGGCGAACGGCGCGCTCTCCCTCCCCACGTTGCGGCACGAGGTGGAGGCGTGGGTTCGACGCAGTGAGCACGCTACGTCACGAAGCCGTGAACCACAGCACGCGGTTGATTAGTAGCCACGCGCTGCCCCCCTCGGGGCTTGCACCCATGGAGCGCTCCCTTGCTACCTCCGAGCCTGCTGGCCGGCGAGAATGCGACCTTCCTCGACGATGCCTACCGTGCCTGGCTGCGTGATCCTGGCAGCGTCGACCCTTCCTGGCAAGCCATGTTCCGCGAGCTGCACGCCGAGTCCGGTGCGCGCAGCGGCGACGTGGACGAGCCGCCGGGACCCGACACCCGGAGCATCTTTGCGGGTGCTCCGTCTGCCGCCAGCCCAGCCGCCTACGGGCCGCTCGCCGAGCGCGACGGCCTACGCCGTGCGGCGATCGTCCAGCTGATCAACGCATGGCGGGTGCGGGGTCACTTCCACGCCAACCTCGATCCCCTCGGCCGACGCATCACGCGCACGATCCCCGAGATGACCGCCGAGCACTACGGCCTCATCGAGTCCGATCTCGATGTTCCCGTGCCGACTGCACCCCTGCATGGCCTCGGGGAGGTGGCCACGATTCGCCAGATCCTCACCCATCTGCACGCGGTGTACGCGGGGAGCATCGGTGCCGAGTTCATGAACATCGACCAGCTGGCACAGAAGCTCTGGGTGATCGAACAGCTCGAGGAGATCCCGAATCGCCAGCAGCTTCAGCACGAAGAAGAGCTCCGTTTCTTCCGTAAGCTCTGCGATGCTGAGACGTTCGAGCGCCTGCTCCACACCCGCTTTCCTGGCACCAAGCGTTTCTCGCTGGAAGGCGGCGAGACGCTCGTGCCGTTGCTCGACATGGTGTTCACGCATGCGGCGCGCGCTGGTGTGCGCGAGGTCGTGATGGGCATGGCTCACCGGGGCCGGCTCAACGCGCTGGTGAACGTGCTCGAGAAGCCTGTGGGCTGGATCGTCGCCGAGTTCCAAGACGCTGTCGGCGACACCCAGGGTTCGGGCGACGTGAAGTACCACCTGGGGTACTCCTCCGATCTCACCACCGTGGACGGCCTCCCCATCCACCTGTCCCTCACGCCCAACCCCTCGCACCTCGAGGTGGTGAACGCTGTGGTCGAGGGGCGCGTGCGCGCCAAGCAGGATCGCGTCGGCGACGACGAGCACGTCCTGGTGATGCCCGTCGTGCTGCACGGTGACGCCGCGTTCATCGGCCAGGGATCGGTGGCCGAGACGCTCCAGCTGTCGGAGCTCGATGGGTACCGCACCGGCGGCACCGTGCACGTGGTGGTGAACAACCAGATCGGGTTCACCACGGCTCCGGCTGAGGGTCGCTCCACGCCCTACGCCACCGACATGGCGCGCATGCTCGGTGTCCCCATCCTGCACGTGAATGGTGAGGATCCGCGCGCCGTGGCGGCGTGTGTGCGTGTGGCCGTGGCGTGGCGCCAGCGCTTCCACCGCGACGTCGTGATCGACATGTACTGCTACAGGAAGCACGGTCACAACGAAGGCGACGAGCCGAGCTTCACCCAGCCGCTCGACTACGAGCTCATCCGTCGCATGCCCAGCCCGCGCGCCACCTACGGAGCCCGTCTGCTGGCGCTGGGGCGCGTGAAGGCCAGCGAGCTTGAGGCGATCACGCAGGCCTCGCAGTCCGAGATGGAGGCCGCCGCGTTTCCCCCCAACGGCGAGCGTCCGGCCACGCTGCGCGATCCGGAGGGGTCGGCGTCGCGCGAGCGCTGGCAGGTGCATGCCGAGGCGGATCCGCGCCACGAGGTGGCCACAGGGCTCGATCTCGATGCACTCAAGGCCCTATTGGTCAAGGCCAACACGCTGCCCGACGGTTTTGCGGCCCATGCGAAGGTCAAGCGGTTGGTGGGAGAGCGCCTTCAGATGGCCGCAGGTGAGAGGCCGATCGACTGGGCCGTTGCCGAGCAGGCCGCGTTCGCGACGCTGCTCGCGGAAGGCTACCCCGTGCGCCTCACCGGCCAGGACACGAGCCGTGGCACGTTCAGCCAGCGCCACGCGGTGTGGACCGACACCACCACGGGGGCCGAGCACCACAGCCTGATGCACCTGGCCGAGATCCAGGGCAGCTTCCGGGTGATCGACAGCAACCTCTCCGAGCTTGCTGTGCTGGGCTTCGAGTACGGCTACAGCTTGGAGATGCCCGATGGCCTCGTCGCCTGGGAGGCCCAGTTCGGCGACTTCGCGAACGGCGCCCAGGTGGTGGTGGATCAGTTCCTGTCGAGCTCAGAGCAGAAGTGGGGCCGCATGTCGGGCCTCGTGATGCTGCTGCCGCATGGCTACGAAGGGCAGGGGCCCGAGCACAGCAGCGCCCGCCTGGAGCGCTACCTGCTGCAGTGCGCCGAAGACAACATGGTGGTGGCCAACTGCTCCACGCCGGCCAACTACTTCCACATCCTGCGCCGTCAGGTGCTGCGCGATGCCCGCAAGCCGCTCGTGCTGATGACGCCGAAGTCCCTGCTGCGCGCGGCGCGCTGCACCTCCAGCCTCGAAGCACTGGCGCACGGTGTGTTCCAGCGGGTGATCGCCGACGAGCGCGAGGTCGAAGACGTGTCCGCCCAGCGCATCATCTTCTGCACCGGCAAGGTCTACTACGATCTCATCGAGGCGCTGGAAGGCAAGGAGACGGCCCGCAACGTGCTCCTGCACCGCGTGGAGCAGCTCTACCCGTTCCCTTCGGCCGACGTTCGCCTGCTCGTGGATGCCTCGCCAGATGCCGAGGTGGTGTGGTGCCAGGAGGAGCCTGCCAACATGGGCGCTTGGCCCGTGCTTCGCGGTTGGCTGGAAGAGGCCCTGCCCGCGAGCCGGCCGGTACGGTATGTGGGGCGCCCCGCCGCGGCCTCCCCGGCCACAGGCTCCCACCACAAACACAAAGACCAGCAAGAGCGGCTCGTCCACGAAGCGCTCACCCTGTCCTGACCGAGGTTAGCTGCATGGCCGTCCAAGTCGTCATTCCGCAGGTTGGCGAGTCCGTCACCACCGTGATCGTTGCCCGTTGGCGCGTGGCATCGGGCGATGTGGTCACCCTGGGTCAGCCCCTGCTCGACATCGACTCCGACAAGGCATCGATGGAGGTCCCTTCGCCGGCGGCGGGTCGTGTAGGCGCCCTCCTTGTGGGCGAGGGCGACGAGGTCGCTGTCGGTGCCCCGATCACAACGGTTGAAGAAGGTGCGAAGGCCGCCGAGACCCCGACCGCCAAGCCCGCAAGCCCCGAGACGCCCGCCGCTCAGGCTGCTGCACCCGCAGCGCCGCCCGCAGCAGCAGCAGCAGCAGCTCCACCTGCGGCCAAGACGGTCGAGGCCGAGGGCCCCGCAAAGGCCGGCCCTGCAGCCCGCGCGGCGGCCTCCCAGAGCGGCGTGAAGCTCGATGGCGTGAACGGCACCGGCAAGGGTGGGCGCGTCACCACGGCCGACGTGAGCCAGGCTGCTGCTCAGGGCGGCGTGTCGCACCCGGCCCCTCCCGCTCCGGTCGCAGCGCGTGCGCCCGCGCCAGGTCCGGCAGGTGAGGTCACGCGCACGAAGATGTCGCCGCTGCGTCGCACGATCGCGCGTCGTTTGGTGGAGGCGCAGCAGACCGCCGCGATGCTCACCACGTTCAACGAGATCGACATGAGCGCGGTCATGGAGCTGCGCAAGCGGCACCAGGATCGGTTCGTCGAGCGTCACGGCATCAAGCTCGGCTTCATGTCCTTCTTCGTGAAGGCCACCATCGAGGCGCTCAAGGCTTTCCCCGCCGTGAACGCCGAGATCGATGGCGATGACGTCGTCTACAAGCACTTCTACCACCTGGGCGTGGCCGTGAGCGGTCCGAAGGGCTTGGTGGTGCCGGTGATCCGCGACGCCGACCGCTTGTCGTTCGCGCAGACCGAAGCCGCGATCGGCGACCTCGCGAAGAAGGCCCGCGACAGCAAGCTGGTGCCCGACGACTTCGCCGGCGGCACGTTCACGATCAGCAACGGTGGCGTCTTCGGCTCGATGATGTCCACGCCCATCCTGAACCCGCCGCAGGTGGGCATCCTGGGCATGCACAACATCGTGGACCGCGCCGTGGTGAAGGATGGCCAGATCGTGATCCGGCCGATCATGTACGTGGCGCTCTCGTACGACCACCGCCTGATCGACGGGCGCGAGGCAGTGAGCTTCCTCGTCCGCATCAAGGAATGCGTCGAGAGCCCCGAGCGCCTGCTCATCGAGGCCTGAGCGGGGGAAGGCTACGGAAGCCAGGCCCCGCCATCCCAGGCAACGCCGCAGACCCACAGGCCCATGAACACCTTGGGATCGATGAGGGCACCACGCGCACGCGCCGATCGCAGGAAAGCCTGCAGCTCCTGTCCCGGCACCACGTGGACCGTGATGGCCTCGCTGCCATCACCGCCACCCTCGGCCACCCGACGCAACCCCGTGGCCAGCCAGATCTCCACCCGCTCGGCGCTGTGCCCGGACGACGACGGGCCATCACTGAGCGGGCGCCACTGCTCCGCGACAAACCCCGTCTCCTCCAGAAGCTCGCGCTCGGCGGCCGTGCGCGACGCCTCCGCGTCGTCCTGATCGCCCACCAGCCCCGCCGGCAGCTCGATCACCGAGGTGCCCACGGGGATGCGGTGCTGCTCCACCAGCACGAGGCCGCCGTCGTCGGTGAAGGCGATGACGCCGACGACGCCGCTCGCGCGCACCCGGGTGGCGAACTCCCAGGTGTCGACGTTGAGCACACGCAAGAAGCGGCCCCGCCAGACCTCGGTCACGGGCCGGGATCCCACGTCATCTTGTGGTGCGGCCCGATGCCCTCGATCTCGTAGCGCATCGAGGCCACGCTCCAGCCGCCCGCTGCGTAGAACGGCACGGCGACGAGGCGAGCGTCACACCACATGGGCTCGGCCACCTCGCTGTGCACCTGGAGCAGAAGTCGGCGCCCCAGACCCGACCGCTGCAAGGACACGTCGACCGCCATGCCGCGCAGGCGCCAAGCGCGGCCCTGCCAGGGCTGTTGCATGACGGTGACGCAGGCGACGACGCTGCCATCGCGCTCGCCGACCCAGTGGCGGGTGAGCGCGTCCTCATCGCCCGGGAAGATCGCCGTCTCGACAGGTCGGCCAGGGCGCAGCACCCGCCAACGAGGACCGAGGACCTCGTTCGCGGTGCCCCGACGGGTGGTGTCAGAACTCACGTTGGTTGATCAAGCGCCCGTCGCGGAACACCCGCTCGCGAAAGGGCGTGTCGTCGTCGCGGTACTCGATCCACACGCCGTCCTTCTCGCCCAGCGTCCAGAGACCCTCTTGCGGACGGCCCGTGGCGTCATCGTAGGTGACCCACATCCCGTCACGTCCGCCGTTGCGCATCGTGCCCTCCGACGAGATCGTGCCGTCAGGGCGGTAGATCAGCCAGTACCCCTCCTCGACCCCATCGAGGAACAGGCCCTCGCGATCGAGCGTGCCCTCCGAGGTCCAGAACCACCAGTGACCGGTGCGCTTTCCTTCGAGAAAGGAGCCGGTGGAGCGCAGGCGACCATCGGGCCACCACATCCACGAAGGGCCATGGCGCTGGGCCTGACCCGTGACATCGGTGCGGCTGCACCACATCTCAAAGCCCATGGGCGGCTTCGCGCCGACCTCGCGGGTGCCCTCCGGACAGCCCAGCAGGCTCACGATCTTCTCTTCCCGGACGATCGTGGTGGACCCACGAGACTTCTTGGCACCGGCAGAGCCCACCAGCACCAGGCCGAGCAGCATGAGCGTTCGCACACGAAGCACTGAGGACCTCCCCGATCACGTTGCGGTCAGGTGTGTGCGTGGTAGCACCGTGGGTCCACGCTTGCATCCCGGAGCCCTGCCTTGACCCCACGCGCCCTGTCCCTGCTCGTGCTGGGCATCGCCTGCCGGTCGGCGGCCTCCACCACCGAGGTCGAGACCTGGGCCGACGCGGATGCGCGCGCCCGAGCACCGGTTGAGAGCGCTCCGGGCCCCGGCGCGCACCCCACGAGCTGGGATCTGGTCGGTGGCACCGTGTGGACCGCCGCCGGCACAGCGTTCTCACCGGGCAGGGTGGTGGTGGAGCAGGGAAGGGTGACCTGGGTGGGACCCGCAGGGGAAGGTCCCGCCTGCGCGAGCTGCGTCGTGCTCGACGTCAGCGGCCGCTGGGTCACGCCCGGGATCATCGACACCCACAGCCATCTGGGCGTCTACCCGTCGCCCGGGGCCAACGCGCACGAAGACGGCAACGAGATGACCGCGCCCACCACACCCGGCGTGTGGGCTGAGTCGTCGGTGTGGCCTTACGACCCAGGCTTCCAGCGAGCTGTCGCCGGCGGTGTCACCGCCCTCCAGGTGCTTCCGGGCTCTGCCAACCTCATCGGCGGACGCGGCGTGGTGCTGCGACCGATACCGGCGCGCGGCGGGCGCGCGATGCGCTTCCCTGGGGCCCCTGAGACGGTGAAGCTGGCGTGTGGCGAGAACCCGAAGCGGGTGTACGGAGAGCGCGGCGGGCCGAGCACCCGCATGGGCAACATCCGCGGCTACCGCGAGGCGTTCTTCGAAGCTCAGCGCTACCTCGACGCCTGGAACACCGCCGTGGAGGACGGCTCGGACCCGCCAGCCCGTGACGCCGACCTCGACACCCTCGCGGGCCTCCTCTCGGGCACGATCCTGGCCCAGGTGCACTGCTACCGCTCCGACGACATGCTCTCGTTCCTGCAGGTCGCCGACGAGGCCGGGTTCCACGTCCGCAGCTTCCACCATGCCTTGGAGGCCTACAAGATCCGCGACATCCTCGCCGAGCGTGAGGTCGCGTCGAGCACCTGGGATGACTGGTGGGGGTTCAAGCTGGAGGCGTGGGACGCCGTGCAGGCCAACGCAGCCATGCTCACCCGTGCCGGTGCGCGGGCCGTGATCCACTCCGACTCCGAGGTGGGCATTCAGCGCCTGAACCAAGAGGCTGGCAAAGCCCAGGCCGACGGTGCCGACGCGGGCTTCGCCGTCTCGGACGATGAGGCGCTGCAGTGGATCACCGCGAACGCTGCCTGGACGTTGGGCATCGAAGGGGAGACGGGCACGATCGAGCCGGGCAAGAGGGGTGACTTGGTGGTGTGGGATCACCACCCGTTCTCGGTCTACGCGCAGGCGCAGCAGGTGTGGATCGACGGTGCACTGGTGCACGATGCCATGCAGCCGACCACCTGGTCGGATCATGAGGTGGGACGATGATCGGCGCGTGGATGGGACTCGTGATCGCCAGCGGCTGGGCCCAGGACCCGACCGCTCCTGCCTGCGATGTGGTCGTCCGGGCCACACTCTTTGACGGATCGGAGGAGACGCCCGGCCAGGGCGTGCGATGGGAGGGGGGTCGCATCACCCACATCGGCGCATCGGTGCCCTCGTCGGGCTGCACCGTCCATGCGGCGGCGTGGATCACCCCGCCGTTTGTGGCCGTCGGCACCGGTACCGGTCTGATGGGCGTGGAGCTGGAGCCGTCTAGCCGTGATGACGGTGGCCCCGCCGATGCTGTCCACCCCTCGTTCACCCCAGCGCTGGCGTACGATCCGCGAAGCGTCGTGGTGCCGGTCACGCGCCTCGGCGGCATCGGATCCGCCGTTGTGGTGCCCACGGCGGCGTTCGTGGCCGGCGGCGCGGGACTGGTGAGCCTCGTCACCGGCACCCAAGCTGAGGCGATGGTCGCGCAGCGGGTGGGTGTGGTGGTGCACCCCAACCAGCCCGGCAGCCTCGCCGAAGGACTCGGTCAGCTCGGCGTGCTCGTGGACGATGCGCGCCGCATAGCCGCGTCGCGAGATCCGTACGCCAACGCGGACGCCTGGGTTGCGCCGCGCGTGGAGCTCGCTGCCCTAGCGCCCGTCGTGCGGGGGGAACAGCCTTGGATCGTGTACGCCGACCGGGCCTCCGATCTGGAGGCCATCTTGGACACGGCTTCTCGAACGCAGACTCAGGTGGTGGTCTTCGGTGGTGCCGAAGCTTGGCTGCTGGCAGACCGGCTCGCGGCTGCTAAGGTCCCGGTCTTCGTCGACCCGTTCGTGATGGGGGCGGGCAGCTTCGATCAGCTCCGCGGCCGACCCGACAACGCGGCGCTGCTCGCAGCCGCCGGCGTCGAGGTCGGCGTGCTCGCCCCCGAGACCCACAACGCACGCGCCGTCCGGTTCGTCGCGGGCAACGCCGTGCGGGCTGGACTCCCCCACGACGCGGCGCTTCGCGCGCTCACCTCGGTGCCTGCCACCACCTTCCAGCACCCCGAGCGCGGTCGGATCCAGGTCGGCGACGTCGCGCAGCTCGCGTTGTGGTCGGCCGACCCGCTGGACACGCCCGGTCGCCTCCTCGGGCTCACGATCGACGGCGCAGCGCAGCCGCTCACCAGCCGTCAGACGGAGCTGGTGGACACGTGGAGAACCCTGCCGCGCGACCTGCTCCCGGGCCTGCCGGCAGGGGCCGTGGCGCCCTAGCCGTTCGAGGTCTCCCAGGGCTCCACCGGGATCGACACGGGCTCCCAGTCCTCAGGGTCGGCGATTCCCCACGCGTCGCCCCAGAGGTCCTTCCCGCCGTCCACCGTGAGCGTCTGGCCGGTGATGTAGCTGCCGGCGGGGGAGGCGAGGTACGCCACCAGCCACGCCACATCGTCCATCGTGCCCAGGCGCTTGATGGGAACATGAGCGCGCATGCTCTGGAGCCACAGCTCACCGTTGGGGTAGTTGCGGAACCCATTCGAGTTGATCAGGCCCGGCGCGATCGCGTTGATCAGGATGCCACGAGAGGCCCACTCGACAGCAAGGCTGCGGGTCATCGCCTCCACGCCGGCGCGCGCAGAGGCCGAGTGCGTCATGCCCGGGAACCCGCGCTTGGTGAGCATCGTGATGCTCACGACACGCCCGCCATGCTCGAGCATCCACCCCTTGGCCACCGCCGACGTGAGGTTCCAGGTGCCGGTGAGGTTGGTGCCCACCACCGCGTCCCAGCCGCGACCCGAGATCGTCTCGGCCGGCGCAAAGAACTGTCCGCCGCCGTTGTTGACCAGCAGGTCGATGCGCCCGTGCCGCTCGAGCACACGGCCCACCAGTCCGTCGACGGCGTCGCGGTCGCGGATGTCGACGCTCTCCGGGAACACCTCGCGACCGACCTGCTCCGAGAGGCCCTTCGCAGCGGGCCCGATGTGCTCGGGCTTTCGGCTGGCGATGACCACGTCGGCTCCGAGGCGAGCGAGCTCGCGGGCTGTGGCCGCGCCAATGCCGGTTCCGCCCCCGGTGACCAGGGCCACCTGTCCTTTGAGCAGGTCCGGTCGGAAGATCTCGCTGAGCATCTCGCCCTCCTCGTGGGGAACGGCCCCTCGGTGCCCCGCGCGATAACCGGGCGGCGCGGAGGCGGAATGTGGGCAGGTGATGAGGTTCAGGCCGAGCTCGCCGAGGCAGCGCGGGCCTTCTGTGCGGCCGAGCTGGCCCCTACCGTGGAAGCGGACGACGAGCATGAGACCTTTCGCCGCCCCTTGTTGGCTCGGTTTGGCGAGCACGGGCTCTGCGGCATCCCCACACCCGAAGCGCACGGCGGACTCGGTCTGGGCTACCGAGCATACGCTGCCGTGATCGAGGAGATCGCGGCGGTCTCGGCATCGTGGGCGGTGAGCATCGCGGTCACCGGACTCCCGCAGGTGATCCTCACCCAGTACGGCACGCCGGCGCAGCAGGCGCAGTGGCTGCCAGGGCTCGCAGAAGGTCGTTTCCTCGGCGCGTTCGCGCTGTCCGAGGCCGGGAGCGGCTCGGACGCTGCCGCGCTGCGCACCACCGCCACCCGGGATGGCGACCACTACGTGCTCAACGGGTCGAAGACCTGGATCACGCACGGCGGTGTGGCGGATGTCTACGTTGTCATGGCGCGCACAGGCGGGGAGGGGGCTCGTGGCATCTCCGCCTTCCTCGTGCCTGGCAACGCGCCGGGGCTCACGTTTGGGCGCAAGGAGCGCAAGATGGGGCTTCGGTCGAGCCCCACCGTGGAGATCCTCCTCGATGGCGTGCGCGTTCCGGCCGACCAGCGCGTCGCCGACGAAGGGCAGGGGTTTCGCATCGCGATGACCGCCCTCGACTCGGGTCGCATCACCATCGCTGCCACGGCCGTGGGCGTGGCACGCGCTGCCATGGCGCATGCCACCCACTACGCCACCGAGCGTCGGCAGTTCGGTCAGCCGATCATGGACTTCCAGGGCGTGAGCTTCCTGCTCGCCGACATGGCCGTCGGGATCGAGGCCTCACGACTGCTCGTGCAGAAGGCTGCAGGCCTCAAGGACGCCGGCCAGGCCTTCTCTGACGTGGCCGCGATGGCCAAGGTGTTCTCCACGGACACGGCGATGTCGGTCACCACGGACGCGGTTCAGGTCCTCGGCGGCTACGGCTACTGCAAGGATCATCCGGTGGAGCGCTGGATGCGCGACGCCAAGGTGCTACAGATCGTGGAGGGAACCAATCAGATCCAGCGTGTGGTGATCGCGCGCCACCTTGCCCGCCGTTACGGAGCGTGAGCCCTTCCGCGTGGGCATCCATCGGTTAGCCGACCTACTTCCGGGAATCCGCGGCGATGAAGTCCTGCCCCGTTTGCGGCGACAACTACAGCGAGCGCATTGACTTCTGCTTCGGAGACGGAGCGGTGCTCGTGTTGGTGCCCTCAGCGATGGACGCGCCCGTGCCTCGCATGCCCGGTGCGCGCGCGGGCGAGCTCGCCGTGTCGGGCCTAGGGGCTGAGGCATCGTCTTCCCATCGAACGCCCGTCGTGCGCCCCGAGCCGATTGCATCGCCCAACGCACCTGCCGAACCCACGCCAGTGCACGCGACGCCGCTCCCTGTGGAGCCCGTCGAGAGCGCTTCGGCCGCTGCGCCTGCACCTCCGTCCCAGGCGGTGGTGACCGTCGTGCCCGATCCGGTGCCGGCCGAACCCACCCTGGATGATGCGTGGCTGGCCGACGACACGCCCACCACCTCGGCTCCGGCCATCCCGGCGTCCGAGGCACGGCCCGCTGCACCGCCGCCTGTCGCAGCCACGGTCACCGAGCCGCGCTCCAAAGCAGGCTGGGTGGTGGCGCTCCTCGTGCTGCTGTTTGCGGCAGGAGCGTTCGGCTACGTCGTGCTCATGGATGCGCCTGAGCCTGCCCCCACTCCGCAGGTCGTGCAGCCCCGCACACCCGAGCCACAGCCTGCAGCGGTGGTGGAGCCTGAGCCCCAGCCCGCGGTCGAGGCCGTGGTCGAGGCGGTGGTCGAGGCGGCACCCGTGCCGTCGTCCCCTGGGAAGGTGGAGGCCGTGCGCTCAGCGCCGCGCAAGCCGGCACCCGCTCCGGCACCCAAGTCAGGCGTCACCGTGCGAAACGAGCCCATCGCGGCTCCCGTGCGCTCCGATGTCACCGTGCGAAATGAGCCCATCACGCCGCCGCCGCAGCCCGAGACGCGAGGCGCAACGGCTCCGGTTGCACCGTCGGCCAGCAACCCTTGGGGTGCCCCCGAGACCGCCCAGGAGGCCACGCTCACGCTCACGTCGGTGCCGAGCGGAGCGGTGGTGCGGGTGGATGGCCGCCTGATCGGCAAGACCCCCGGCCAGGCTCGGGTGCCGTTCGGTGCGCACGTCATCGAGTTTCAGCTGGATGGTTACCGCACCGAGACCCGTCGGGCCGACGTGCGGTCCGACAGCCTGTCGATCCCGGTGGAGTTGGTGGCCATCACCCGCATCGGACCCGCCGTGATCGCAGCGCCAGGCTGGGAGGGCGCGGTGCTGCGCGTGGATGGTAAGGAGGTCGGTCGCATCCCGATCGCCTTGCAGATCTCGGAAGGCCTCCACGTGTTCGACCTCCAGCTGGGCGATCGTGTGGGGTCCGAGCGCAAGGTCGTGCAGCTGCTCGACAAGGGCTCGGCGCGGGTGGTGCTGGCTCCATGAGCGCACTCCGGCCTCGCGGAACGAGGTCGGTCGGTGCTTTGGTGTCAGCGGCCGGTTAGCGGGCTGCCGAACGGGAGCAGCGCGTGGCGGACGAATCGAACGAGCAGGGTGGGGCGCCGGCCGGTGGGGTCGATGTGGGCCTGCGAACGCAGATGGCAGCGAGCGAGTTCATGCTTCGCCACGGTGCGAAGATCGCGGGCGGCGTCGTGGTCGCGCTGATCGGCATCGGTGCCTACGGACTCTGGCGATCGTCGTACATCGAGTCCCAGCGCGCTGTCACGGCCTCCATCGCCGATGTGGAAGCTGATCTCGGTGCCGACATGGTGCAGCTCGGCCAGGCACGCGCCATGGGCGTGGAGAGCGGGTTCGATGAGAGCAAGGCCCGCAAGGCGGCCGACGACCTCGCGGCCATCGCACGGGAGTCTTCGGGCACCGCTGCCGACGAAGCCGCCCTCAAGGCGGCTGAGCTCTACCGCCTCGTCGGCGACGGCGCGCAGCGTCGGGTGGTCCTGGAGCTGGTCAAGGGGCGCGCTTCAGGCGTGCTGCACTACGCGGCCGTCTCGGGGCTTGCGATGCTCGACCTCGAAGAGAACCGCGGTGACGACGCCGTGGCCAACCTCAAGAGCCTGCAGCAGGGCGATGCTTTCCTTGCGCGTCAGGCCACCTTGGATCTCGCGGCTTCGTTCGAGGCGCTCGGTCGCATGGAAGACGCCGTCAAGGCTTACGACGAGTACCTCACGCGCTGGCCGGATGCCTCCGACAAGGAAGACGTCGCTGAGCGCCGGCTGAAGGCCTCCGAGGGGCAGGGATGAGGGCCCGGGCCCCCGGGTCCGTGGGGGCCGGTTTCGCAGCGTGGGTGCTGGCGCTGCCTGCGCTGCCCGCCGACGCCCAAGAGTTCCGATCGGCGTTTCCGGTGGCCGACCCGAGCCCAGCCGTGTCGTTGGAGGGTCGTTTCGATCGCCCTCCGGCCGAACACTGGCGCGTCGAGCTGCCGGGTCAGACCGCCACCACCGCAGCCCGGTCCGAGCGGTCGCGTCCGGTGTTCACCGATCACCTCATCCTGGTGGGCAGCGCAACGGGCACCGGGCTCTACGCGCTCGACCGCAGCACGGGCAACCAAGTCCGGCACTACCCCGGTGTGGCCAGTGTGGATGCCGAGCCCGTCGTGGCCGGCGAGATCGTGTTCTTCGCAGACTCCGGCGGCTCGGTGTGGTCGTACACGCTGGGCGGTGAAGAGCGCTGGACCTACGACACAGCAGCACCCGTGCTGACAGGCCCTACGCTGCACGATGGCGTGCTCTACGTCGTCACCGTCGATGACCTGGTGCTCGCCCTCGACGCCGACACCGGCGCGATGCGGTGGCGCCACCAGCATCGCGGCGACCTCGGCCGCAAGGTCGACCTGGCCCTCTACGCTTCACCCCACGCTGTGGTCGCCGGCAAAGACCTGCTCGTGGGCTTCTCCGATGGCACGCTGACCGCACTCGACCTGGCTGGCGGTGATCCCGCGTGGCAGGCGAGGGTAGGCGAGGGGCGCTATCCCGACCTCGTCGCCGATCCGCTGGCGTGGGGCGGGCTGGTGTTTGCGTCGGGCTTCGAAGAGCCGCTCGTCGCTCTCGATCCAGCCACCCGTCAGATCACCTGGACGCTGCCGTTTGGCTCGGCGGCACGACCCACGCTGGTCGATCTGGGTGACACTCAGCTGCTCGTGCACCCCAGCACGGATGGCAACCTCCGCGCCGTGGATCCGCGCTCCGGAGAAGAGCGCTGGACCTGGAGCAGCGGCACCGACGGCGCGTTGACGGAAGCGGTGGCCACCGAGGCGGGCCTGTGGGTGGCGTCGTCGGTCGGCACGGTGTCGCTGGTGGAGCCTTCTACGGGCCGCACCCGATGGACCTACGCGCCACCGTTCCTCATGGAGGGACTCTCGGCACCGGTCAGCGTGTCGGGCCGGCAGCTCGCGTTCGTGTCCAACGCGGGCCACCTCTACAGCTTCGTGATCCCGCGGCCCGACCCCGAGGATCCACCTCTGGCCGCCATCGAGCCGCTGCACGAACGCTCCAAGCCGCTGCGCAGGGCGCGCTAAACGGCAGGCCATCGGATGGACGCGTGTGCTGGGTCGCCGGGGCCACACAACGTCTGATAATGTATATTATGTTAAGTATGACGCCGTGCTCACCACCCCCAGAGCTGGCGTGGTCCGTCAGTCCCGGATCTCCACGCCGTTCACGGTGCGCGTCTTCGGCCTGTCCGCCGGGCGCTTCGACCCGTCCGCCGGCTGCGCCGGGTTGTCGAGCACCGATCCCTCGCCGCTCTGACCCTCCGCAGGCTCGCTGAGGAACCGATGCACGTCGCGCAGACGCTCTGCCGTCATCCCGCCAATCACGCTCTCTGGGAGCCCGGCCGCCAGCAAGTGCATGCGCATCGCTTCACCGTTGTCGATGTCGCGGTCGAGGATCGCGCGGAGCTCGTCGACGGTGTTCACCGTGAGCGGAGTCCGCACGAAGCCGGGCATCGGCGCGTTCTCGTCCGTGAAGGCCTCTAGCGACAGCATGCCCGACACGGTGACCGTCAGGCCCATCGTGCGCTCGCCCAGCGCCACAGCGGCTGCGTTGAGCTGACGGTCGATCGCGTACTGCGTGAGGTCGAGATCGAAGGGCCCCATCTGCACGTCGATGTGTGCGGCATCCGTGCGACGGAAGCGGGCGGGCAGCTCGACGGCGAACTGTCGGGTGTCAAACTGGAGCGTGCCCAGGATCTCCCCGGTGGCCGTGGCCCCGTCGCCCGACAACCGCCCCACCATGCTGCCCACCGAGTTCGCATCGAACACGATGTGAATGGGTGCGCCGAGGTCGCGCAGCACCAACGACTGCAGCACCTTGTCGGTGACCTCGTCACCTGTGGTGAACGTGGTGGTGTCGAACTTGACATAACCAATGACATGCTCGAGCGTGGGCACGTCGCCGACCTTCAGCGCCGACTTCTCGACCAGCATGTGGCCGACCAGCTTGCGGCGACCCAACTCGAACGCAACGTCCACAAATCCGCTGGACGCGACGAAGCGCGAGGTCTCACGCGCCTCGACAGCAGCCAAGCGAGGATCGGCCGCGGTGACCGACTTCACCCACGGCTTCTGCACAGGCTCGGGCTCGGGCTGACTGCGCCCCCACGTGCCACAGCCCATCACCACCGTGAAGACCCAACCCGGTGCGCGCACGCTGACCTCCTGTCCGCCGCGGGGCCTCCCCCGCTGCGTTGTCACCATGTTAGCCCGGCCCGGCCGCGCAGCCGACCCGTGCGCCGAGGAGGCCAGATGTCCGAAGCCGAAGCCCAGTTGAAGCTGTTGGAGACACGCGCACCCGGCCTGGCCCGCGCCCTGTCCCCACTGGGCCGCGCGGTGGTGTTTCCAAAGGGCATCCCGTGGCAGGCCGACCAGGCCAAGTCCACACGGCTCAACGCGACCATCGGGCAGATCACCGACGGCGCAGGGGGTCCCCTGCCCCTCCCCTCCCTGGCTGCTACGGTACCCGGCCTCGACGCCAAGATGGCGTTCTTGTACTCGCCGCAGCCTGGCCACCTGGCCGTGCGCCAACGTTGGCGCGCCCGCCAGCTGCACGTCGCAGGGCGTACCGAGGGCGTGTGCACGATGCCGTACGCCACCCACGGCCTTGTGCACGGCCTGTCGATCGCAGCCGATCTGTTCGTCGACGCTGACACCACCGTCGTGCTGCCCGACCCCTCCTGGGAGAACTACGAGCTCGTGTTCGGGATGCGCACGGGCGCGAAAGTGGCTGAGTGGCCGTTCTACGCAAACGGCCGGCTCAACGTGGAAGGCCTCGCTTCCACCCTGGCCGGTGTGAAGGGCAAGGCGCTGCTCGTGCTGAACTTCCCCTCCAACCCCACAGGCTACAGCCCCACCCGCGCCGAAGCCGACCAGATCGTGGCAATGGTCCGCAGCCACCCAGGCTCCCTCGTGGTGGTGGTGGACGATGCGTACCAGGGCGTGGTGCACGACCCAGAGGCCGTTCCTCACAGCCTCTACTGGGACCTCGCACAAGCCGCCGACCCCAGCCGCCACGTGATCCTCAAGGTGGATGGTGCCACCAAGGAGCTGCTGTTCTTCCCGAGCCGCATCGGCTTCATCTCCCTCGCCACGAGCGACGCGGAGGTGGAGAGCGTCTGGATCAACAAGCTCAACGGCCTCGTGCGCGGCACGGTGGGCAGCCCGCCCGGTCCTTCTCAGGCGATGATGATGGCGGGCCTGGCTGACTTCGAGCGCCTCGATGCCGAGTTCGCCGAGGTGATGTCCGAGATCCGGGCCCGTTACGACGCTCTTCGAGGTGCGCTCGCCGAGCTCAACGACCCGCGCATCCTCCACCTGCCGTTCAACGCTGCTTTCTTCGCCTTGGTGGGCCTCCACCCCTCAGTCGACGCCGAGGTGGTGCGCCAGCGACTGGTCGCCGAGCGCTCCGTGGGCCTGGTCACCATGCCCGGCAACCACCTGCGCATCGCCTACTGCTCGGCGCGCGCAGAGCACCTGGTGGAGATCGTGAAGCACCTCGGCGAGATCGTCGCCTCGATGGGCTAGACGGCCTCGGCCTCTTCCACCCACATCGCACCGACGAGGTCGGCCATGTCTTGGTCGGCCGGCACGCGCGACACCACCTCCACCTCGCCGAGGTGGTCGCCCTGGTGAACACCCAGCCAACCCAGGCGTGCCATCTCCAGCACCGCGAGGAAGGTGACCACACGCTCGGCGCGCGTGGGCAGCGCCCGCAGCAGTCCTGAGAGCCAGCCCCGCCCGCCGGGTCCTCCGAGCGAGCGCAGCACCGACGCGGCGCACTTGCCCAGATCGACCTCGGGCCTGTAGATCGTGTGGGGAACCTCACGAGCCGCGGGGCGCGTGAGCACCTCGAAGTACACCTCCAGCAGGCCGAACGCGTCGATGCCAGGAACCAGCGGGCGCTCGACTTCGCCGATGTCGAGCGGCTCGCGGGTGAACACATCTCGACCGCTGCGCGGCAGCGCATCGAGGGCACGGGCTGCGTCGCGGATGCGCTCGTAGTCCTCCAGGCGACGCGCGAGCGCCTCCTTCGGGTCGACCTCGTCCTCCTCCACCGCCGTCGGAAGGCGCGGCAGCAGCTCAAGGCTCTTGAGGTGGCACAGGGTGGCCGCCATCACTAGGTACTCTGAGGCCACAGCGATGTGCAGCTCGTGCATCTGGCCCAAGAAGGCGAGGTAGCTGTCGCAGACCGAGGCGATGCGGACCCTTCGCAGGTCGATGCCATCGCGACGCACGAGGTGCAGCAGCAGGTCCAACGGACCGTCGAACACCTCGGTGTGGACGGTCCAGGTGAGCTCGGGCTCGGCGAGTGCCAGCACGGAAGCCTCGGGGTGCGCGGGGAGCGCCAAGACATCAGCGGGCGCCGACATCGGGAAGGGCCTCCACCCTAGCGCATGCGCTCCACGAAGCCCAGGGGGATCAGGTGGCGTCCACGTCGAAGCGGGACATCAGACGACGAAAGTTCGGAGGGTGCAGTCCCGCAATGCGTGCAGCCGCGCTCACATTGCCCTCCGTGTCGGCAAGCAGCGCCCGCACGTAGCGACCCACGTAGTCGAGCAGCACCGCCTCCTTGAAGTCGCGGAACGGGAGCGCGCGCCAGGCGTCGGGCAGCTCGACACCATCAGCGCTCACGGGGCTGCGGTCCCGCAGCACCGTGCGGAGGCCCGTCATCGCTAGCGCGTCGCCGTCGGCGAAGATCGCCAGCTCCTCCACCACCGTGCGGAGGCCGCGCAGGTTGTCGCGACTCCAGTCGGCGCTCATCAGGCGCTCCATCACGGCCTCGGGCACGCTGCGGATCGCCAAGCCCTCGCGCGCGTTGACCGCCTCCAGGAAGTGGTACACGAGACGAGGGATGTCTTCGGTGCGCGCTGCGAGACCCGGCACCTCCACACGAATGCCCAGTCGGTTGGCCAGGTCCGATCGGAAGGTGCCGGCGAGCACCATCGCCTCCACGTCCTTGTTGGTGGCGGCCACGATGCGGGCCGTCACCGGCACAGGGCGCGCCCCGCCCACGGGGTACACCACGCGCTCTTCCAGCACCTGCAACAGCAGCGCCTGCTGGCTGGTGGAGAGGTCCCCGATCTCGTCGAGCAGCACGGTGCCGTTCGCGTTGCGCTCGAACACACCGGCGTGGCGTGCGTCGGCGCCCGAGAAGGCACCCTTCTCGTGCCCGAACAGCTCAGAGCTGACGATGGACTCGGCCCGCGACGCGATCTGCACCGCCTCGAACGGACCCTTACGACCCGACACCACATGCAGTGCGTGCGCCACGTGGGTCTTGCCCGATCCGGAAGGTCCCAAGAGGAGCACATGCACCTGGCGAGGGCCGAGCTTCGCCACCTGACTGCGCAGCCCGTCCATGGCCGCCGACGCCCCCACGAGCAGGCGCCGCAGGGGCAGCACTTCAGCGGACGGGGCCAGCAGCTTGGCGTTCTCGCGCGACAGGCGGCTTACCTTTGCGGCACGCTGGAGCACGTGGTGGAAGCGGTTCCAGTCGGCGATCGGCTTCTCGAAGAACTCGACGGCGCCTGCGCGGTAGGCGGCGCCGGCAATCTCGGCGCTGGAGTCGCCCGTGAAGATGACCGCCTCGAGGTGGGGGTCGCAGGCCTTCAGCTCGGGCAGCAAGTCGATGCCTGATCGACCATCGGGCAGGCCAATGTCGAGCAGGGCGACATCGAAGCCCTGAGCCACGACGTCGAGCGCCTCCCCCGCGTCGCCCACATCCATCACGTCGTAGCCGGAGCGCTGCAAGGTCCGACGGACGGCTCCCCGCACCACGGGATCGTCCTCAACCAGCAAGATCCGCACGCGCTCGCCGTCCACCCGACCTCCGTGCGGGTACTCTATCAAAAACGATACGTCAGGGGGCGCTGGTGTTCCCCATCGGCTGCAACACCGGCGCGTCGGGGCCCATCCAGCTGGCGGGCAGGCCGTCACAAGCGGCGTCGTGCGTGCAGAACCGGCAGCTCTCGACCTTGTGCCACGCCGTCACATCCGGGAAGAACAGGTGCGCCCCGGACGGCGGGTGGTCGGCGTCCACGTAGTAGCGATTGCGCGCACGGTGCGTGCGGTGGCCGTGCCCGCCGAGCAAGCACGGCGGCAGCCCTTGAACGCCCCACGGCGTAGGTCCGGCTGCGACGGCGAGGGCATCCATCCAGCTTGGCGCTGCTCCAACCTGCGCGATCGCAATGTCGGGCGGAAACGGCCACGCGGCGATGAGGCGATCCGCGCCGGCTCGTGCCGCAGCGCCGAACGCTGCAAGCACGTCCGTTGCCGGGTCCAGGCGCACGAGCGCAGCGACCTCGCAACCCCACCCGGGCACGGCGGTCGCGTCGTCAGCCCGCCGCACCGGAAGCACAACAGCGTCCGCCCCCGTCACCACAGGCCGGGCACGCCATGGGAGGTGAAGCGTGATGCGGTCGATCCCCCACCCTCTGGCCACCGCCACCCAGGCGGGCACGAGGGTGAGGTCGTCGGGGTCGAGACCCGAGAGCACCCAGCGCTTCACGGGCTTCGTTCGCGGACCCCCACGGCGCACGGTGAACTGCTCCAGAGCGCCGAGGACCTCCTCGGGAGTCATCGCGCGAGACGGCTCCGGGTGCCCAGTGCGCACCAAGCCCTGGAGCTTGGACCGCACGCGCACCTGCAAGGTGTCTGGAGCGGCCACCACTCCCCGCGCCGTGAACGACAGCTCCATTCGCCCTCCCGGGACTGCATGACACCGACCCGACCAGACGGCTATACGACCGGCCCCACCGGAGCATCGATGCGCGCTAGGGTTGGCTTGTGGTTGCTGGTTCCTGTCGGCGTCGTCGTCGCTGCGCGGTTCGCGTGCACCAGCGCGCCCACGCCCACCTGGACCGGCGACGACCTGAGCGAAGCTGGAGCCGGAGCGCCGCTGCAGCTCGATCGCATGCCGGCCACGTGGACCCTCTCCACCGACACCAGCGAGCTCGACCTGGCTGCGCGCACCACGTGGACGCTCGACAGCTGGATCGCCTCCACGGGGCGCACCGAAGGAGAAGGCGAAGAGCACGAAGGCAACGCGCTGGAGATCAGCGAGCCCGTCTGGAGCCGCGTGCCGCTCCCGTTCCACGTTCCCCCACCCGAGCGTCGCTTCGCGCCCGATGGCATGCGCCTGGTGGTCGATGGGCTGGATGCCGTGTTCTTTGCGGGCTCCACACGACCTCCCGGTCGTCGCCTCTGGCGCTTCCGCGGCACGTTCTTGGAGGTCTCTGGCCCGCCGCCTGTTACCGCCTCCCTAGAGCACCCCAAGCTGCTGGAGCCGCTGAAGGCGCTCGAGTGGACGCTGGCTCGCGACCGAGGCATCACCGAAGACGCCTTCGTCCGCCGCAACGTGGCGATCACGGATCAGTCCCGTGAGGGCTTGCTCCTCCCCGCACCCGCCGAGGCGCGCTGGGAAGACGTGACGCTGCCGGAAGGTGCGCGGTTCACGTCGGTGGTGGGCTTCGCGCCCACCCCCCTGCCCTCACGATCCGATGGTGCGGAGGTCGTGCTGATCCTGTCCACCTCTGGGGGGGACCTTGAGCTGGGGCGTGGCAGCGTGCCGCGCGGCGAGCGGTTCACCCCCTTCGAGCTCGACCTCTCCGCACACGCCGGCAAGACCGGCGCGCTGATCGTGCGCACCCTCCCCGGTGGCACCGCGGCCGACGACTACGTGTTCATCGGGTCCCCGGTGATCGCCCCCACAGGGCACGACGACGCCGTGCGCCGCGTGATCGTCATCGGTGTCGACACGCTGCGGCCCGATCACCTCGGCATGTACGGTTACCCCCAGGCCACCAGCACCGACCTGGATGCCTGGGCCCAGGACGCCGTTGTGTTCGATCAGGCGTGGGCCAGCGCCCCGCGCACGCGTCCAAGCTTTCGCGCGTCCACCACTGGACGCAACCCGCTCGAGGCCGTGTGCGCCAAGAACATCGGGGCTGTGTTCGACGAGGCGGGCTTCGCCACGGGTGGAATCGTGGCCAACGTGCACCTCAACCCTCGCTTCGACTTCCATGAGGGCTTCGACCTGTGGCAGCTCGATGGCGAGGCCAAGGTGGAAGACCAGGTGGAGCGCGCGAGGCAGTGGATCGACAGCAACCGCCACCGCGACAGCTACCTGTTCCTCCACATCATGGATCCGCACGTCTTCTACGTGGCACCGCCTGCGTTCACCACACCGTTCACCTCGCTGCTGCCTGCGTTGAACAAAGAAGAGCAGGTCCCGCGGGTGTTCAACCGCGCCAACGTCTACCGCTGGATGCAGCGTGGGAAGCTCAACGACCTGCAGCGTCAGCACATCGTGGCCCGCTACGATGGGGAGGTCTCGTACACCACCCACCACATCGCCAAGCTGCTGGAGTGGGTCGACACGCTGCCCGGACGCACGGTGGTGGTGATCCACAGCGACCACGGCGAAGAGTTTTGGGAGCACGGCGGCTTCGAGCACAACCACACGCTGTACGACGAGACCACCAAGGCCGTGCTGGTGATCAAGCCTCCTGGCGGCTCCGGAAGCCAAGGAGCCCGCTCTCTCGCACCCGCCACCCTCACCGACATCGGCGCCACCCTGTTCGATCTCGCCGGACTCACCGATCTCCCCCCCCTCGATGGCCAGAGCCTCGTGCCTGCGCTGCGCGGCGAGGCCTTCGATCCCGACCGCGCCCTGCCCATCGGCTACCTCCAGTACGAGGCGGAGCGCTGGGGCGTGATGTGGAAGCACCACAAGTACGTGGTGCACACGGGCACCGGGGAGCAGGAGCTCTACGACCTCGCCGCCGACCCTGGCGAGACGCGCAACCTCGCCGACACGGTCGACACGTCGCCGTGGTGGAAGCAGGTCGCAGCCACCCATCGGATCCAGGTGGGGCAAGGCTGGCGCATCCCGATGGACCTCGCCGACTGCGACGAGGTGGTGCTCCAGCTACCCGTTCCTGCCAAGGCCGCCGGCATCCTCGATCCCGAGTCGATCACCCACACCCCGGTCAACCAGGAGTGGGGCGAGGTGCCTCGGTTGTTCGCGAACGAGGTCGGGGAGGCGCACCTGTCGGAGGACGGACGCACCGTCACGATCGTCGGCGGCCCACGCGCGCACGGCACCGTCTACGTGCTGTTCGGCGACGAGTCGGTGTCCTACGAGGGCACGCAGGTGCTGGTCAACGGCGAGGCTGTCGCGATCGAGCGCGCCGGTGCGCTTCGGGTGGGAACCAGCACGCTCACCCTTCAGCCCGGGGTGGTGGTGATCCCCCCCGCGAGCGAGGTCGAGCGCATGGCGCAGTGCCTGGAGATGGGCCAGGGCTCCACCGCCGAGCTCGCGGAGCTGGCGGCCCTTGGCTACATCGACGCCAAGGCACCCGAGCACATCAGCCGGCCCAGCCCGCGTTCGCCGGTGCTGCCGAGTGCTCAGCGCTGCGCGGCCGCAGCCCCCGAGTAGGCATCGTCGGCCCGCTGCTGCAGCGCGCTGGTGACGGCGTCGTAGCCCCAGGGCTCAAGAAGATCGGTACCCCGGGCGTGGCTGCGGGGCAGATCCAGGCCGTCACAGCATCGGCGCGCAAAGCGCATCCGACCCGATCGGCTGTTGGGGAAACGAAGCCCGATGGTGACCATCGCACCGGCTGGGACCTCACTCACGATCGTGTCGAGCGAGCGATCTCGAGGGGTCTCGCACAGGATGGTGCGGCGGCCCGCAGCGATGCGAAGCGACAGCAGCTCGCGCAGGAACTTGGCGGCGGCCGGACGGCACCGCACGAACGTGGGACCATCCAGCACCAGCGTGCCCGCGCACTCGGTGCCCACCGACCATGCCCCCGTGCGGGCACGTGCCACCAGCTCGTGCTGCAGCGACTTCCCGTCCAAGCTCAGCGCGGGCCCCATCGAGGCTCGGGCGATGCGAGAGGCTACGCTCGACTTTCCGGTGCGCGCCTCGCCCATGATGACCACCACGGGCCTCGCCAGCACGATGCGCCGCAGCGGACGACCGCCGAGGAACTCCGAGCTGGTGCAGGTCACGAGGGACGGCGAGCGGGGCAAGGCTGGGGCTCCAGGGGGCAGCGGTCTACCGGAATACGGAAAGAGAGGTGTCTACGTCAAGCGTGGCGATCCAAGGTCCGCCTCCGACGCCGAGGATGGCGACGGAGGCGCCCCCCCATCGCACTAGCCTAGAGCGTGCTTCGCGATGACCAAGCGCTGCACCTCGGAGGTGCCCTCGTAGATCGTGGTGATGCGGGCATCACGGTAGAGGCGCTCCACCTCGTACTCGCGAGAGTAGCCGTAGCCGCCGAAGATCTGCACCGCCTCGTAGGCGCAGAAGTTGGCGGTCTCCGAAGCAAACAGCTTCGCCATCGAGCACTCGGCGCTCGCGCGCTGCCCCGCATCCTTCATCGCCGCGGCCCGCCACGTGAGCAGGCGGGCAGCTTCGATGCGGGTCTTCATGTCGGCGATCTTGAACTGAATCGCCTGGTGCTGGCTGAGGTTCTTGCCGAAGGTCTGGCGCTCATTCGCGTACGCAACGGCCAGATCGAGGGCGCGCTGGGCGATGCCGAGCGACTGCGCTGCGATGCCGATGCGACCGCCGTCCAGGGTGGCCATGGCCACCTTGAACCCCTGCCGCTCCTCGCCCAACAGGTTCTCTGCGGGCACCTTGAGGCCGTCGAACACCAGCTCGGCCGTGCCGGAGCAGGCGATCCCCATCTTCTCTTCCACCTTGCTCACGGAGAAGCCGGGCCAGGCGGTCTCCACGATGAAGGCACACACCCCGCGGTGCAGGCTCGCCGGATCCAGGTTGCCGTAGGTGACGCAGATCCCGGCCTGGGGGCCGTTCGTGATCCACATCTTCGTGCCGTCGAGCTGGTAGCCGCCGTCGACCTTGGTGGCCTTGGTCTTCTGCGCGCCGGCATCCGATCCGGCGGCCGGCTCGGTGAGCGCGTAGCAGCCGATCTGGGCCCCGCTCGCCATCTGGGGCAGGTACTTCAGCTTCTGCGCCTCGGTGCCGAACGCGAGGATGGGCCACGATGCCAGGCTGTTCTGCACCGACATGATCACGCCCACGCCGGCGTCGGCGTAGCAGACCTCTTCCAGCGCGAGCACATACGACATCACGTCGAGCCCACTGCCGCCGTAGGCCTCGGGGATGAACACCCCCATCAGGCCCAGCTCGGACATCTGACCCACGATCTCCGTGGGGTAGACATGGCTGTGGTCGCGTGCGGGCGCGCCCGGCATCACCACCGAGCGGGCAAAGTCACGGGCCATGTCGCGGATGGCGAGGTGGTCCTCGGAGAGGTCGAACATCTCTGGATCTCCAGGGTGGCCGTCAGTGGCCGGTGAACGCCGCCGGACGCTTCTGGAGGAAGGCGGTCATGCCCTCCTTCTGGTCCTGCGTGGCAAAGCACAGAGCGAACAAGGTGCGCTCGGCCGCAAGGCCGGTGAACAGGTCGGCGTCGGCGTTCTCGTTGAGCGCACGGCGCGCCAGACGCACGGCCACCGGGCCCTTCTGCGCGATGGTGGCGGCCACCTCTTTGGCGGCCTCGTAGGCGCTGCCTTCGACGGCCCGGCTCGCGAGGCCGATCGCCACGGCCTCGGCGGATCCGATGATCCGCCCCGTGAGGCACAGATCCATCGCAGCCGCCATGCCCACCCGACGCACCAGACGCTGGGTGCCACCGAACCCCGGGATCACGCCCAGGTTCACCTCGGGCTGGCCGAACTTCGCACGCGGACCCGCGATGAGGATGTCGGCGCACATGGCGACCTCGCAGCCGCCGCCCAGCGCAAACCCGTCGACCGCCGCGATGACCGGCACCGGGCAGGCGAGCACGGCCGCCGCGAGGTCTTGACCCTTTCGCGCAAACGCCTCGGCCTGCGCGGGCGTGAAGTCGGCCATGCCCGCGATGTCGGCACCCGCCACAAAGGCCTTCTCTCCCGCACCGCGAAGGATCACGGCCCGCAGCCCGTCGCGGTGGGCGCGGGTGCGGAAGGCTTCGGTGAGCCCGTCCATCACGGCGGCGTTGAGCGCGTTGAGCGCTGCAGGCCGGTTGATGGTGCAGATGCTCACCGCACCGTCATCCTCCCACAACACCACGGCTTCGTCGCTCACGTCAGCTCCCCGAACAGGTCCCGCCTCGGTAACGAAACCCACCCGTGGGAGCAATGGGCCTTCCGCGCTCGACGGATCCGACGAGCGCGCGACTAGTAGCGGTAAAAGCCCCGCCCGCCCTTACGTCCCACCCAGCCCGCCTCGACATACTTTCGCAGCAGTGGACACGGGCGGTACTTGTCGTCACCGAGGCCCTTGTGAAGCACTTCGAGGATCGCGAGGCAGGTGTCGAGGCCGATGAAGTCGGCAAGCGTGAGCGGACCCATGGGCACGTTCGTGCCAAGCTTCATCGCCGTGTCGATGTCTTCCACCGACGCGATGCCCTCGTAGACTGCGAACACGGCCTCGTTGATGTAGGGCATCAGCACGCGGTTCACGATGAAGCCCGGCTGATCCGTGGACACCACGGTGGTCTTGCCCATGCGCTGGGCGACGCCCTGCACGGCCGCGAAGGTCTCGTCGCTGGTCGCAAGTCCGCGGATCAGCTCCACGAGCTGCATCACCGGCACCGGGTTCATGAAGTGCATGCCCATGACGCGGTCGGGACGCCCCGTGCGCACGGCCATCGCCGTGATGCTGATCGACGAGGTGTTCGAGGCCAGGAGGGTCTCCGGCGGCGTCGCGGCGGCCAGCCCTTCGAAGATCTTCAGCTTGAGGTCCACGTTCTCGGTGGCCGCCTCGATCACAAGCTGGCAGGACGCGAAGTCGGCGACGGAGGTGGTGGTGACCAGGCGCGACCGCGCAGCGGCAGCGTCGGACTCGCTCACCTGCCCCTTCTGTACCTGCCGAGCGAGGTTCTTCTCGATCACGCCGAGGCCCTTCGCGAGGGCGGCCTCGGCCACGTCCTGCATCAGCACCTCGTAGCCCGCGAGCGCCGCCACATGCGCGATGCCGCCGCCCATCTGCCCGGCGCCGACGACGCCCACCCGGGTGATCACCATTCCATCCTCCTCGTGCCATCCCATCGGGAGGCCGCGCCCCGCTATCCGTCACCTCGCGCGCGTGCCGCCGAAGCCGCCCGGCGATACAGCGGCGGGCCATGAATCGCCTCGCCCGTCGCCTCGTGCTCCTCCCCCTGTTCGCTGGCTGCGTCCGCACGGTCGGCGACGGCCCGCCGCTGGGCGCTTGCGCAGAGCCACCCGTTGAGGGTGCCTACACCTTCGGCAACGCGGGCATCGGCACCTGCCTCGCCGGACCGCTCGATGTGCAGTTCCGCGTGGTGGGTGGTGAGGCCGTGCTCGCTGTGGTCAACGGCGACCCGTTCCGGTCCTTCTCGTCGGGTAGCCTGCTGATCCTGGATGCCGAGCAGCTCCCCGCCCAGTCGGGCACGGTCACGATCGACACGCTCGATGCTGCAGCGATGCCGATCGACCGCTTCGGCGGCCGCCTTGCTTTCGACCCGGTCGACGACCTCGCGCTCGTTCCCACCCGGCTGTCTGAGGGCACCTTCGTCCGGCGCACCCCGGACAAGGTCTGGCTGGTGGACCTGTCGGAGCCTTTTTCACCCCGGCTGGCGAGCCGCCCCTTCGTGGGGGTGGGGGCAGACCCCTACGCCACCGCCGTGGTCAACCGAACCGCCTTCGTGGCCAACGGCATTCAGCCGAGCCTGTCCGTGATCGACCTCTCCTCGTCTCCGCCCTCTACCGTGCCGGTCTCGCCCTCCTCCGTCATCACTCGGCCCGTGCTCACCCGCACGGGCAGCAGCCTCGGCCACGCCGAGCTGAGCGCGCAGGTGGCTGAGGACCTCCAGATCACCCGCACCGATGCGTTCACTGCCACCTGGTTGGATGGGGTGTGGCGCCTGTGGATCCCCGACGATGAGGGTCTCTCCCAGGTGGTCGGACTCGGCACCGGTGAGTACCGCCCGAGCGCTCGCCGTCGCGAGATCGACGCCAGCACCATCGAGCTCATCGGCGAGGTCAAGGACCCTTGGCTCACGTCCGATGGCACCCGCCTCGTCATGTGGTTTGTCGACGATGGCGAGCTGCGGGTCGCGTTCACCGACGGCAGCTTCGGTGCCTGGGCTTTCGATGTCGGAGAGGCTTTTCCGCGCGGCAGCGACTGGTGGGCTCGAGTCGGCGGCCCCAGCTTCACCGGCTACGGCGGCACCACCTTGGTGTACTTCGATGGCCGGCCTACGGCGGAAGCGCCTGCCGCGATCGGGGTCGCGTCCACCACCGACACGGTCACCTACACCGTGCGCCCGGATCCCGTGCTGAGCGCGCCGGTCGGCTGGGAGAGCATCGAGCAGCCCTCTGCCCTTCTCGACCCGCACACCGGCGCCGTCCGCCTGTGGGCCTCCGTTCGGCAAGGCTCCTCCTGGGCGATCGCACACGCCACGAGCACCGATGCGGGCAACACCTTCGATGAGGCTGAGGTCGTGCTGTCGCTGCCCGGAGCGAGCGCTGCGGCTCCCGTCGTCACGTGGACGGGAGGTCGCTACCTGATGTGGCTGTCGGTCCACGATGGCGTCTCCTGGTCCCATGCCACATCTTGGTCGTGGGATGGCTGGGTGTGGTCGGATCCGGAGGTGGTGGCCTCGTCGGATCGCACCGACGTGCTCGTGCCCCCGCGCGCCGCCGTTCAGCCCCTTCCCACCGAGGCGTGGCAGCTCGAGGGCGTCGAGTCCACGCTGCTCACGCCCCCGCTCATCTCGGGCACACCATGGTCGTCGTCCTCCCGCGGCTTCACGCTTGACGTGGCCTCGGGGTTCGACACCGGCACCGAGGCCGGCTTCGATCTGTCCGGCGGCCTGCGTCCCCGCAGCCTCGCTGAGGTCGACGGACTGGCCACGCTCTATGCCACCGGCATCGACGAGACTGGCCGCTCCCGCATCGTGGCGCTGCGCCGCCTGGGCGATGGGTGGGTGGCCACGGCATCCGATCTCATCCCCTCGGGCGCAGGCGGCAACATCGAGGGCGTGCGCGATCCGGTGGTCTTCCGGAGGGGGTCTGGCTGGCTGATGCTGTACGCCGCTGCCGATGGTGGCCTGTGGCGCATCCGGCGCGCGTCGTCTGAGGATGGCTTGTTCTGGAACCCGATCGCGGGCGAGGCCCTGCCCGACGCGGCAGGCTTCGAGTCCGTCGAGCAAGTTCCTGGCTCCGTCGTGGAAGCACCCGATGGCTGGCACCTGTTCTACGTTGGCACCGATGGCGGGCGCTGGCGCGTGGGCGAGGCCGTCAGCACCGATGGCATCCAATGGACGCGGGTGCCCGGCGTCGATGGGCAGCCCACCTTGGGCACGGGCGAGCCCGGTGCCTTCGACGACAGCGGCGTGCGCGCCCCGACCGTCGCGCTGGACGGCACCACCTGGACGATGTGGTACGAAGGCTGGGATGGTGCCCAGACCCTGATCGGCCGTGCAACCCGCACGGACGCTGGTGCCTGGGAGCGTCGTCTCGCTCCCGTGAGCGGACAGCCTGATGCGATCTTGGGGGCTGTGGGCTCCACGTTCGCTGCTGGAGGCGTCGGCTCCCCCGTGGTCACCCCCGCGGGAGGCCTGTGGTACGCAGGCTGGGACGGAAAGGCCTGGCGCATCGGTGAGGCGATCTCGTCTCGCGGTGAGCTCTACCCGGCCCACCGTTTCCCTTCCGGTGGGGATGCCTTCCGCTTCGACACCACGCGCGGCGTCGCAGGCCGATCCACGATCCCCCTCGCTCGCGTGATCGATGGCCTCGTGCTCCCTGGCACACCCGGCACGGCACCGCTCGAGGGCTTCACCTCCATGGCCGCCGACGCCGCACGCGGCTTCCTGTACTTGGGCTCCAAAGACTTCGCAGGCATCGTCGTGGTCGACGTGCGTGACGACTCCACGGCCACGTGGGTCGACCGCAACGCCTGGCAGATCGAGACGGTGCTGCGCTTTGAGACCACCACGGGCGGACTCGGCGTGCACGACGTGCTGCTGGCCAGCGATGGCCTGCTCTACGCCGGCGCTCGTGAGCCGGATGCGCTCCTGGTCATCGACGTGAGCAACATCGTCGACGATGCCGACGACGAGCTGATGGACCGCGCCGTCCTCGGGAGCATCCCCCTTCGGGACCTCACGGATGATGAAGGCAACGAGACCTTCGCCGCAGTGGGTGCCTCCAGCATCGCAGAGGTGCCGGGCACCTCGCTGCTGCTCGTCGCCCAGATGCGCGACAACAGCGTGAGCGTCATCGATCGTTCCCTCGGCACCTGGGGCGAGGAGATCGCGCGCATCCCGAATGTGGTCGAGGCTCCGGTCGTGGTGCGGGTGAGCCCCGATGCCACGTACGCCGTGGTCGCAGGCTACCTCGGCGGTGCGGGAGGCGACGCTGAGGGCTCCGGACTCGCGGTGATCGCGCTCAACCCAGCAGCGGTCGACTACCTCCAGGTTCGATCCCGGATCGTGAACCGATGAAGCCCCTGCTCCCGCTGTTCCTGCTCGCGTCGTGCGCTGTCGAGGACTCCTTCTCGGGCTCCCTCGACACGCCCAGCGCGATCGCTGTGCTCGACCCCACCTTGGGTGGACCCTACGACGCCCCTGTCGTCTATGTGGCCGACCGTGTCGGCGGGTCGATTCGAGTGCTCGATGCGGTGCGCGGCACCTACGCGCCGGCCACCGCGGTCGCACCGTGGCTGCGCGCTCCCTTCCTTCCTTCCGGCGCCGATCGCCTGCTGGTCGGTGTGGCACCTTACGTCGTCGACGCGGACACCGTGGATGTCTGGGCGGCCGACAAGGCGCACGCTGAGCTGGTCCGCATCCCCCACCTCGATGGCACGTCCAGCGCTGGCAGCCCTGTTGCGGTGCTGCCCACCCTGGTGCGCGCCGACTTCGAGGGCCAGGGCGGAGCAAGCGGTCCGCCGGTTCTCGATGGCCTCACGCTCGATCCCGACACCGCCATCACCTCCACCTGGACGATCACCTGGGACGGCGCGCTCTGGCAGGTAGAGAGCTCGCGCACGGGCTTGGACCGCCCAGCCCCTCCCGAGGTGCTGTGGACGGCACGCAGGGGCGTGCTGTCGTTCCTTCCGAGGGGTGAAGCCGAGATCGGCGACCGGTTCATCGTCGAGATCGACCGCGGTGAGACCGTCGTTCCCCTGCCCGGTACGCCGCTCGAGCTGCTCGCCTCCCCGCTGGGCACGCCGTTCGCGCTGGTGCACGCCCAGGGTGATGGGCGGTCCGTGCGGCTCTTCGATCCCGCTGCGGGCACGCTCGCCGAGCCGTTTGTGCTTCCCGCCGACGCACGCCCCAACCGGCTCGCGTGGTCGCAGGATGGTGCGTTCCTCTACGCCTCCGACAGTGCGCGCAGCGCCGTCTGGGAGCTTGAGGTGGCCACGGGCGTCGTCACCGAGCGCGTGCTCCCTTGGCCCACGGCCGACCTGGCCTCGCTCACCACGGCCAGCACCCGCCACCTCTACGTGGTCCCGGCCGCCAGCACCTCGGTCTGGATCTACGACCTCGACGCCTCCACGCTCGTCGACCTCAACCCCACCACCGCTGAGCTCGACGGGATGGCGTTTCTGTCGCCTGTCACGGGCCTCGCGCCGATGCCCCAGCGCTACGAGTGGCCCAACTACAGCCTGCTCGACGACGACGACCTGGGGGCCGACGACCTCATTCGATACGGGCGCTCGGTCGCCGTGTCGCTGCAGGGTGGCAAGGTGGTATGGATGCGCGAGCGCGATGGCTGCCTGGTCACCGAACCCGAGGGTCCGCGCTCTCAGATCTTGGGCACCAACGCGCTCCTCGGTGACTACGAGCCCGACTTCGACATCGAGATTCCCGGCACAGCCTTCCTCGACTCCACCGACGACGGCGACCGGCACATCCTCGTGAACCCCTGCTCTGGGCTGGTCGCGTCCCAGTCCTGGGAGCTCACGTACGACGCACCTCTCGGAGCCTGGCGCGTCCGCGGCAACGAGGCCGGGGTTCAGCAGCGCCTTGCTTACGAAGAAGAGCGGTATGTGTCCGACCGGGGCGAGATCTCGTTCACGCTGCGCTCGGGCACCCTCCCCTCGCAGTCCGGCTGGCACATCCGCTTCAACACGATCGACGGTGCCCTCCAGGGCGACGGCGACAGCCAGAACGACCGCGTCCGCGAGGTCGAGCTCGACCTGCCCCAGCGCCCGGTGCCGATCTACGGCCGCACCGATGGACGCAACCGCGCCTGGGTGATCGTCGCGGCCGCTGGGTCCGACATCGTCACCCGCATCTCGGCCACCGACGGCATCATCGACGCCGTCTGGGAGTGAGCGGGCCCCGCTAGAGGCTGGTCTCGATGTGGGTCAGCTCGTGGGTGAGGAACCGGAAGGCATCCTCCACATCGTCGGTGCGGTGCATGAGCAGCACGTCGGACGCCGACACCGTGCCCATCTCCGACATCGCTTCGAGATCGATCACCCGCTCCCAGTAGGCCGTGCCGAACAGCACGATGGGGATGCGCTTCTTGATCTTCTGCGTCTGCACCAGCGTGAGCACCTCAAACAGCTCATCGAGCGTGCCGAAGCCGCCGGGAAACACCACCAGCGCCTTCATCAGGTACGTGAACCACAGCTTCCGGGTGAAGAAGTAGTGGAACTCAAACGCCAGCTCTTTGGTGACGTACCCGTTCACACCGGGCTCGAAGGGCAGGCTGATGCCCAGGCCCACCGAGCGTCCGTTCTCCACCTCGGAGGCGCCGCGGTTGGCGGCCTCCATGATCCCGGGACCGCCTCCCGTGCACACCGTGTAGTGGCGCCGCCCGCCCCGGTAGAGGTTCCAGGCTGTGAGCCGACGAGCCAGCTCCCGACAGTCTTCGTACGCATCCGTGAGGCGTTCCTGCTGACGCACGGCTGCGAGCGCACGGCTCGCTTCAACATCGCCCGGCGCCGCCGCCACGCGCGCCTCAGCTGCAGCTAGAATGGGTGCCATCTCCTCGCGCGACTTCGCCCGCGCGGAGCCGAAGAACACGATGGTGTCGTGAACGCCGAGCTGTCGGAAGCGCTCCCGAGGCTCCTCGTACTCCGCGAGCATGCGCAGCGAGCGAGCGGCCGGCGAGTTCAGGAAGTTGAGGTTCTTGTAGGCCTTCTCGGGGTGGTGCGTCACGACGCGGTTCCCACCGCCAGAGCCTCGACCGGTAGGCGGGCGCGCATGTGAAGCGCGCGCTCCCCCGTGTAGGGGTCCACGTCCCCCTCGCGCTGGATCTCGAACCCGAGGTCGCGGTACAGACGCACGGCCCGCAGGTTGTCGGAACCGACGATGAGCGTGACGGCGGAGACTCCATCCACGGCCATCGCGTCGAACACATCCCGCACGAAGCGCTGGCCGAGCCCGCGGCCACGCCAGCCGGGCCGGAGCCCCATCGACACCAGCACGGCCTCGTCCGCGGGATCCCACGTGCGCATGCAGGTGGCGAAGCCGATCACGTCCTCGTTCGCGAGCAGGAGGAACACCTCCCCGTGCGAGACAAGCGCGCCGGCCACCACGTGCGACATCGTGGGCTCAATGAAGCTCTGCAGATCGATGTCGACCAGCAGATCGGCGAGCTTGTCGTCGTCGCGCCGGGCGCGGACACAACGAAACGTGGGCTCTCCTAGCTCGCGGGTCCTGCGCAGGAGCCTGGGTCCTTGGGCCAAACAGCGCCTCCTGGAGCGTGAGGAAGTACGGGTTTGGTCGCCCTGTGTCAAGGCACGACGACGCCGCTCCGCGTTAGGTCTTTCGGCCCGAACCGACCCCGCTGGAGTCCTGATGGTGCCCCAACCCGACTTCGCCCGTCACCGTCAGCGGTTGCTGGAGCGCCTGGGCCCCGACGAGGCCGTGCTGGTGGTGGGCGGGCCTGTGCACCGGCGAAACGGCGACACCGACCACCGCTACCGTCCCGACTCCGACATCTGGTGGCTCACAGGCTGGCCCGACCCCGACGTGGCCGTGTTCCTGCGCCCCGGCGAGGCGCCGTTCACGCTGTTCGTACAGCCGCGCGACCCCGTGGCCGAGACGTGGACGGGCCGCCGCCCAGGACCCGAAGGGGCCAAGGCTCGCTACGGTGCCGACGCCGCCTACCCGATCGACGAGCTGGAGCACGAGCTGGTGCGGCTCCTCCAGGGCGTCACCACGCTGCACTACGGGTTCGGGCGCCTGCCCGACACCGACGCCCTCCTTCAGCGCTGCATCGCGCTGGCGGGCAAGGCCGCGCGCCGCAACGGCCTCGACGTGCCCGAGGTCTTCCCTGCCCCCTCACGGCTGCTGCACGACCTGCGCCTGCACAAGGAGGCCGACGAGATCGTGCTGCTCCGCGAAGCGGGCCGGGTGGCCGCCGCCGCACACGTCGCAGCGATGCAGAAGGGCCGCCCCGGCGTGTACGAATACGAGCTGGAGGGGCTGATCGAGGGCACCTTCCGCACACTGGGCGCCGATGGTCCCGGATACCCGAGCATTGTCGCCGCCGGGCACAACGCCACCATCCTCCACTACGTCACCAACGACGACGTCATCGAGCCCGGCGAGCTCGTGCTCATCGACGCCGGCTGCGAGGTCCGCGGCTACACCTCCGACATCACACGCACCTGGCCCGCTTCCGGCCGCTTCGAAGGTGCCGGGCGCGAGGTCGTGCAGGCCGTGCTCGCCGCGCAGGAGGCCGCCATCCACCAGGTGCGCCCAGGCACGCTGTTCTACGATGTGCACGAGGCCACTGTGCGGGTGCTCACCGAAGCGATGGTGTCGCTCGGCCTGCTGCAAGGGCCTGCCGACGACCGCATCGCTGACGGCTCGTATCGGCGCTTCTACATGCATGGCACCAGCCACTGGCTCGGCATCGACGTGCACGATGTGGGCGCCTACGCGCGCAACGGAACGAGCCGGGCGCTAGCTCCCGGCATGGTGCTCACGATCGAGCCCGGCCTCTACATCCCGCTCGACGACGACACCGTCCCCGCCGCCTTCCGAGGCATCGGCGTGCGCATCGAGGACGACGTGCTGGTCACCGAAGGCGGCCACGACGTGCTCACGGCCGACTGCCCGAAGGCCCTCGACGACCTCGAGGCGCTCTGCCGCTAGAAGGCGACCTGGTCCCACACAAAGGTCTTGCCCTCGAAGCGGTACTCGAAGCCCGACTGGAGCGTGAGCGCGGGCGACGTGTTCGTGGCGAACCCGTAGACCTCCGCCGTGGTGGCATCGGCCACCAACTCCAGATCGCGCAGGTACGCCCCTCGCCCGGGGTCGAGCGTCTCGTGGAAGCGGTAGTCGATCGAAGCCCACGCCAGCCACGGGTTCTCGGTGGGCAGCTCGACCGTGACGTCGCCGACATCGGCGAGCTGCTGACTCGGCGGATCGCCCTCGCCGGACCACGGCCAAGTGGCACCGCGCGTGGTGGTGATGACCCACGGCTCCGAGGCCCCGACAGCGAGCACCCCGTGCACCACCAGCCGAACCGCTGCCGACGGTGCGGCGGCGTCGAGACAGGCGCGCTGTGCTTCCATCGACAGGCCCGACGCAAACACCGCCGACACGGTGACCGGCACCTTCCGGCTCTGCAGTGACCCCGCCTGCACGTCGATCGCGAGGCGCGTGGGCAGCCAGCCGTGGCGCGGGTCGTAGCAGGAGCTGGCCCCGTGCGGCGTGTTCGTGTCGAGCGAGAAGCCGCTGATCCACGCCGTGGCCTCGCCGATCGCACGCGGCACATCGACCTCCACGACGGCGTCGGCCCCTTGGGCGTTCACCACCAGCTCGGCCGTGAACGGCGCCAGGAACGCCTTGCTGCTGCGCACGCCCGTACGCTCCACGAACGTGGTGGCATCGTCGACCACGGGCAGCTCCCAGCAGGTGCTGGCGTCGAGGCAGGTGCCCTCATCGTCGTAGGTGATGCCCGTGGTGCTGGCCCCGCCCACCACGCTGACCTCGCCCTCTTCGGGCGGAACGTCGAGCTGAGATATCCGGTGGTTCGCAAAACCCCAGGTGAAGCCAAACCCGGTGACCCAGGTGGCCTCCGTCGCCTGCGGACCGCAGGCGCTGACCCCGAGCAGCCCAAGGAGCGCTGTGGATCTCATGCCACCCACCCTGCGCGCTGCGCCCAGAGCTCAGCGTTGAGGATGGCGCCGCCCGCCGCGCCTCGGACGGTGTTGTGTGCGAGCGAGAAGAGCTTCAGTCCCATCACCGGGCAGGCCTCGATGCGTCCCACCGTGATGGCCATGCCCGCCCCACGATCCGCGTCGAAACGGGGTGATGGACGATCGCGCTCGTCGACGAGGTACACCACGGGATGGGGAGCGGAAGGGAGCTGCAGGCCGGGATCCCACGCAGCCAGTGCTGCGCGCGCTTCGGCGGGCGAGCAGGGGCTTCGCGTCTTGATGTGCAGCGCCACGAGATGACCATCCACCACCGGCACGCGCACGCACCTTGCTGACAGTGCGAAGTCGGCCGGCTGGATCCGCCCGCCTACCAGGGTGCCGAGCATCTTGTGCGGCTCTTCGGCCAGCTTCTCTTCTTCGTTGCCGGCATGCGGGTGCACGTTGCCCAGCATGTCGAACGCACTCTCGCCGGGGTAGCCCGCGCCCGAGACCGCCTGGTACGACGCCACAGTGACCGCCTCGATGCCGAACGCATCCAACAGCGGCTTGAGCGCCATCACCACCGGCATCGAGGTGCAGTTCGGGTTGGTGATCAACCGGCCCGGGCCCGGCTGACCCATCGCGAGCGCGAGGTGGTCGCCGTTGACCTCCGGGATCACCAGGGGCACGTCCTCGGCCATGCGGAAGGCCGACGCGTTCGACAGCACGGTGAACCCGGCGGCCGCAAACGCCCGCTCCAATTCCTTCGCCGGTGCAGTGTCGAGCGCCGAGATCGCGAGGCCGGGGCCCCCCATGGCCGCGGCTACGGTGGCCGGATCGCAGGCCACGACCACGCGATCCCCGTACCCGTGGTGACCCAGCCCGCCGAGTCGCCACCCACACGCCTCGCTGTAGCGCTTCCCCGACGAGCGCTCGGAGGCCGCCAACGGCCCCACCTCGAACCATGGGTGCCCATGCAGCAGCGTGAGGAGGCGCTGGCCCACCATGCCGGTGGCACCGAGAATCGCGACGGGGCGCTTGGGGGTCATGGTCGTATCCGGAGGGGCGCTCTTCTAGCCGATCCGCTCGACCCGAGCGAGCAGTTGTCCCCTCGTTCGCCCCCATCGCTCCGATCGTGCTAGCATCTCCACCCCACCCTGCGTCGCTCCCTGCGCCGCCCCCTCTTCCTGCAGCCGCCCTGCCATCGGAGTCGGACCATGTCCGAGGTGTCGACGGTCTCGTTGCACGAGGCCGCCCGCGAGCGCTACCTCTCGTACGCGCTGTCGGTGATCACGGCGCGTGCGCTGCCCGATGTGCGCGACGGCCTCAAGCCCGTGCAGCGGCGCATCCTGTTCACGATGTACCACGAGCTCTCGCTCCACCCCGGAGGGCGCTACCGCAAGTGCGCTGCCGTCGTCGGCGACGTCATGGGCAAGTACCACCCGCACGGCGACCAGAGCATCTACGACGCGCTCGTGCGCATGGCGCAGGACTTCAGCCTGCGCGCCACGCTGGTGGATCCGCAGGGCAACTTCGGATCCCTCGATGGCGATCCGCCCGCCGCCATGCGCTACACCGAGTGCAAGCTGCGCCCGCTGGCCGAGGAGCTGCTCAGCGAGATCGACCGCGAGACGGTCGACTTCCGGCCCACCTACGACGGCCAGCGCCAAGAGCCCGTGGTCCTGCCGGCACCGTTCCCACAGCTGATCGTCAACGGTGTGGAGGGCATCGCTGTCGGCCTGTCCACGCGCATCCCGCCGCACAACCTCGGCGAGATCATCGCCGCCTGCATCGCGATGATCGACGGCGACGCCACCGACGTGGAGGGCCTGCTCCGCCACGTGAAGGGCCCCGACTTCCCCACCGGCGGGCGCATCATCAATGAGCCCGGCACGCTCAAGGAGCTCTACGAGACCGGCCACGGCAGCGTGCGGATCCAGGCCACCTGGACCACCGAGAAGGACGGCCGCCGCGAGCTCGTGGTGATCACCTCGGTGCCGTACGGCCAGAACAAGTCCAAGCTGGTCGAGAAGATCGGCGAAGACGTCGCCACCAAGCGCCTTCCGCTCGTCGTCGACGTGCGCGATGAGTCCACCGACGTGGTGCGCGTGGTGTTGGAGCTTCGCCCCGGCGCGAAGCCCGAGCAGGTCATGGCCTGGCTCTACAAGCGAACCGGCCTGGAGACGAGCTTTCCCGCCCAGTTCAACGCGCTGGTGCCGTCCGAGACCGGCGGCCTGCCGCAGCCCGTGCGGCTCGACCTGTACGCGATGCTCGACCACTGGCTCACCTTCCGCGTCGACACGGTGCGCAGGCGCTACCTCTACGACCTACGCCGGCTCGAGGAGCGCATTCACATCCTTGAGGGCTTCGCGATCATCTTCGCGGATCTCGACGAAGTGATCGCGATCATCCGGGCTTCGGAGTCGAAGAAGGACGCCGCACAGAAGCTGATGGTGCGCTTCCACCTCTCCGAGCTGCAGGTGGAGGCCATCCTCGAGACCAAGCTCTACAAGATCGCCCGCATGGAGATCGCCGCGATCTTGGATGAGCTCACCGAGAAGCGCGCGGCCGCCGCTGAGATCCGCGCCATCTTGGGCTCGGAGGCGCGCCTCACGGCCCAAGTTCGCACCGAGCTGGTCGAGCTCTCCGCCGTGTACGCCACGCCACGGCTCACGCTGATCGGCGAAGCGCCCGTGGTGCTCGACTTCGATGAGACCGCCTACATCGTGAAAGAAGAGACCTTCGTGGTCGTGAGCCGTGAGGGCTGGATCAAGAGGCAGGGCAGCATCACCTCCGTCGACAAGGTGCGCGTGCGCGATGGGGATGAGGTGGGCTGGATCATCCAGACCGACACGGGCAGCACGCTGAGCCTGTTCGTGAGTGATGGCGCCGTCTACACGATGCGTGTGGATGATGTGCCGTCCACCACCGGGCACGGAAAGCCGCTCTCCGCCTTCTTTGTGGTGTCGGATGGTGCCACGCTCGTGGGCGTCGTGCCCCATGATCCCCGCCGCCACAAGCAGCTCCTGCCTCCTGCCACGCCCGTGCCCGACGATCCGCCAGGCCCCTACGTGATCGCGGCCACACGCGGGGGTCGTGTCCTGCGCCTTGTGCTCGACAGTTACGCCGAGCCCAGCAACCGCAACGGGCGCATGTTCGCTCGGCTGGAGACCGGCGACGGCGTGCTTGCTGCCCATGTCTGCGGGGGCGGCGAGGCCGCGCTGTTCGCGTCGCGAAACACCCACGTGCTGGCCTTTCCCACGGCCGAAGCCAACCTGCTCAAGGCCGCCGGCAAGGGCGTCACCGGCATCAAGCTTGCCGGATCCGACGAGGTCGTCGTGTTCGCTGTGGCGCGCGCCAAGGGCGATGGTCCTGAGATCACCCTGTCCACGGGTCGAAACTTCCAGGTCACCCTGTCGGCGGCCGCAGGCCCGCGCGCCGGCAAGGGCCGCCAGCTGCTCAAGCGCGGCACCACCGAAGCGCCTCCGTTCGCCGTGAGTGTCTGGATGGATCCGCAGCGCACCGAGACCGTGCAGCCGAAGCTCTTCGAAGACACGAGCGGAGGTGAAGAGTGAGCGGCAGCAGCTACACCGCGAAGGACATCTCCGTCCTCGAGGGCCTCGACGCCGTTCGTCGCCGGCCCGGTATGTACATCGGCGGTACGGGCGAAGACGGCCTGCACCACCTCGTGTGGGAGATCGTCGACAACGCCGCTGACGAGGCGATGAACGGCCACGCCGATCGCATCGTCGTCACCTTGCACGCCTCGGGACGCGCCGTCACCGTCACCGACAACGGCCGCGGCATTCCCGTCGACGAGCACCCCAAGCTCAAGAAGAGCGCGCTGGAGGTCATCCTCACCACGCTGCACTCGGGCTCGAAGTTCGGCGACGGCGCATACAAGACCGCCGGCGGCCTACACGGCGTGGGCAGCTCGGTGGTGAACGCCTTGAGCCAGCGCTTCGAGGCGCGCATCAAGCGCGACGGCAAGGAGTGGGTGCAGACCTACCGCCACGGTCGTCCACTGGGGCCCGTGGAGAGTGTGGGCCCTGCCCGCGGCACCGGCACCACGATCCACTTCGAGCCGGATGCCACGATCTTCGAGAGCCTCGATCTCGATCCGCGCCGCATCCTCGAGCACCTGGAGGTGAAGGCCTTCCTGCACCGCGGCCTCAAGGTGGTGTTCAAGGACGAGACCTCGGGCACCACGCACGAGCTGCAGCACGACGGCGGCGTGGTCGACTACCTCGCAGCCCAGCTCAAGCTCGATGGCGACACGGTGGTGCTCGAGACCCCTGTCGAGGTGCGCCGCACCGAGCCCACGTGGGAGATCGATCTCGCCCTCACGTGGACCGAGGCCCCTCGCGAGCGGGTCCGCTCCTATGTGAACGGCATCCCCACCCGCGAGGGCGGCACCCACACCCAAGGCCTGCGCGACGCCGTGGTAAAGGCCGTGCGTGACTTCGTCGACACCCACGGGCTCGCTCCGCGCGGCCTCACGCTGGGCGCCGAAGACATCCGCGAGGGCCTGTTCTGTGTGCTCGCCGTGCTCGTGCAAGACCCGCAGTTCCAAGGCCAGACGAAGGACAAGCTCAACAACCCTGAGATGCGCGCCGCCATCGAGGGTGCGGTGCGTCCCGCGCTGGAGCAGTGGCTGCACGCCAACAAGCGCCAGGGTGAGAACCTTGTCGGTCGTGTGATCCAGGCCGCTCGCGCCCGCGAAGCGTCCCGCAAGGCCGCCAGTGAGGTTCGGCGCAAGACGCCCACCTCGGGACGCCTCGCGCTGCCCGGCAAGCTCGCCGACTGCTCGTCGTCGGATCCGTCGATCACCGAGCTGTTCATTGTCGAGGGCGACTCGGCCGGCGGCTCGGCCAAGCAGGGCCGCAACCGCGCCACGCAGGCCGTGCTTCCCATCCGCGGCAAGGTCCTGAACGCCGAGCAGGCCACGCTCAAGAAGGTGCTCGAGAACAAGGAGCTGACCAACGTCGTCACCGCGCTGGGTTGCGGCATGGGCCCCGACATTCGCCTCGATCGCCTTCGTTACGGCCGCATCATCCTGCTGATGGATGCCGACACCGACGGCCACCACATCACCACGCTCATGCTCACCTTCCTCTACAGGCTGATGCGTCCGCTCGTGGTGAAGGGCTACGTGTTCATCGCCCAGCCGCCGCTCTACAAGATCGCCGTCGGCAAAGACACGCACTGGGCCCTCGATGATGCCGAGCGGGACCGCATCCTCTCGAAGGTCAACCCTCGTGCTAAGCCGGAGATCACGCGCTTCAAGGGCCTCGGAGAGATGCCGGCCGCGTCGCTCTACGAGACCACGCTCGATCCCAACCATCGTCGCCTGCTGCGGGTCACCGCCGACGACGCGGCAGCCGCCGACTCAACCCTGCGCGAGCTGCTTGGCGAAGACACGGCTGCGCGGTACCGTTGGATCATCGACAACGCCCATGAGGTACAAGACATCGATGTCTGAGGCCTGGGCGGGCGGTACCGAGCTACCTTTCCTCCGGGGCGGTGCCGCGTAAAGCCCTCAACCAACGACCCGTTCGAACCGATGTTCGCCCCGGCGTACCCGCCTTCGGGCCGCACGCTGTCGGAGCCCTGATGCTCGATCCCCGTCCCCGCCGGTCTTCCCTCGAGAACGGCCTCCGTCTCTTGGAAGAGGGCGACATCCCCAGCGCGATCGAGGCGATGTCGCGCGCAGCGCGGGCATGGGATGCCGATGCTGTGGCGGCGGTCGACCTCCTCCCCGCGTGGGCCGAGGCCCTCCCCTGGACACAGGCGGCCGAAGGGCTGCAGCGGCTGCTCTCTCGCGCACCCACGGCGAGCGGGTGGCGCGCGCTGGGCGAGCTGCTCCTGGCCTCAGGCCGCCCCCTCGACGCGATGGATGCGTTTGAAGCCGCCCGCTCCGAGGGTGATGAAGAAGGGGCCCAGGCCGGGTTGTCTCGGGCGATGCTCGACCTGGGTCGCGCCGACGCGGCCCTCGCCCTCCTCGCCGACCTCGGTCCGTCGTCGACGCCCAACCTCCGCATCCTGCGTGCACAGGCCCTCGATCGAGATCATCGAGGCCGCGACGCCGACCGCGCCTGGAAGCAGCTGGCCGACACCGGCGAAGACGGTGGCACGATCCGGCGCCCCGAGACCTTCCTCGCAGCGGCGCGTGCGCGCCTCGCCGATGACCCCTCCCGCGAGACCGATCGCCGCGCCCTGCACCGCGCCCGTGCCCTGGTACGCGAGGGTCGCACCGAAGAGGCGCGGCCCATCGCTGAGGGACTCGCTCGCACGGTGGTGGTGCCAAGCTCGGTGTGGCATGTGCTCACCCGGGTGCGGCTCGCCCAAGGCGACACCAAGTCCGCACTCCAGGCGCTCGACCACGCGCTGGCCCAGCCTGCGTCACCCCGAACTCAGGCCGCGCTAGCGGATGCCTTGGCCGATGCCGGGCACACGGAAGCCGCCGACCGCCTGCTGCAGGTGGCCGCGTCCCCCGATGCCGATCTGCTGGTGCGCTCTGTGGCCGCAGCCGCACTCGTGCGCCTGGGTCGCGCAGGTGACGCCCTCTCGCTGATCGAGGCCGTGCTGGATGAAGACGAGACATGGCTGCCGTCCAGGCTGGATCTGGCGCGTGCGCTGACCGCGCTAGGCCGTGCTGAAGAAGGTCGCTCCGCCTGGAAGCGGGTGCTCGAGCTGTCGCCTGGGCACCCCGAGGCGATTCGAGGTCTGGATGCCACGAAGCCCGGCGGCGAGCCGGGTCGCACTGAGCGCGGGGTCGCACGGATCCACCACGACCTAGGCCGCAGCCTGCTGCACCGTGCGCGCTACCGCGAGGCAGCGAGCGCGTTCCGCAGCGCGCTTGAGGTCCGACCCGACTGGTCCGAGCCGTGGCGTATGCTGGGCACGGCCTACCTCCACCTCGACGAGCCCACGGCAGCGCTCGACGCGTTCCGCCACGCGCTCGAGCATGACCCGGCAGACGGCGAAGCCGCTTGGCGCCTCGGCGAGCTGTACCGTGAACAAGGAGCGCTCCCACAGGCCATCGCAGCGCTCGATCGCACGCTGGAGCTTCAACCAGCTCACCTCAAGGCGCGCGCAGCCCGCGGCGAGGCCCGTCGGCTCTCAGGGCAGTTTGGCCCCGCTGCTGAGGACTTCGAGGCCGTGCTGAAGCAGGTTCCGGAAGACCGCTACGCGCTCGTCGGGCTCGCTGCCGCGCTCAACGGGCTCAAGCGCTTCGCTGAGGCCCGTGCGATCTGGCTCCGAGCTCGGGAGCAGGAGCCTGAGAACGGGTTCGTCACCAAGGGGCTGGCTCAGAGCAACGGCGCCCTGCGCGGTGCGCCGCCGGTGGCCTTTGAGGATGTGGCGCGTGAGGCCCGCCCCGCTCCGTCCGCCGCAAAGGGCGACGCGACCGACGAAGAGAGCCACTACGAAGCGATGGACCACGTCGATCGCGGTCGCAGCCATCACAAGGACCGCAACTACGTTGCAGCCATCGAGGCGTTCAAGCGGGCTCTGGAGATCGACCCGACCTGCCACGAGGCCGCCCTGCGCCTGGGCATGGCCTTTGAGGACGATCGGCAGTTCCGTAAGGCCATCTCCGCGTACCGAACCACGCTGGAGATCGAGCCCAACCACTACCAGGCCGCCACCAACATCGGCGAGGCCTACCGCAAGAACGAGCAGTACCGCGAGGCGATGGTGGCTTACGAGCAGGCCCTCGGGATGAAGCCCGAGTACCTGTACGCCCTGGCCGGCAAGGCCGAGTGCCACCGGATGCTCGGGCGCTACGAAGAGGCGCTCCTGTGGTTCGACCGCGCGCTCGCGTCCGGTCCCAACCACGCGTTTGCCCTCCAAGGCAAGGCTGCCTCCCTCAACGCCCTGCAGCGCTACGAAGAGGCTCACCCGTGGTGGCGTCGGGCGGTCGAGCTTGAGCCCCACAGCCAGTTCGCCCAAGACGGCAAGACCTTCTGCGAGGCGCAGCTCGACAGCCACGAGCCTCCAGGGTCGGAGCTTCCATCCTCGGATGAGGTCGAAGCCGACGCAGAGAGCACCACCCCCACGCTCGATGAGCAGGGTCGTGACCTCACGGAGCTGGCGCGGGCTGGCAAGCTGCCCCGCGTGATCGGCCGCGACGCTGAGATTCGACGGGTGATGAAGACCCTCGTGCGTCGCCTCAAAGCGAACCCGATCCTCCTCGGTGAGCCCGGGGTCGGCAAGACCGCGATCGTCGAGGGCCTCGCGCAGGCCCTCCTCTCCCCCGATGTGCCGGTCCGACTCCAGGGCTTGCGAATCGTGGAGCTCTCGATGGGCTCGCTGATCGCAGGCACGAAGTACCGCGGCACCTTTGAGGAGCGGCTGCGCGAGATCCTCAAGGAGGCCTCCTCAGAGCCGGGCCTCGTGCTGTTCATCGACGAGATCCACACGCTGGTGGGCGCGGGTCGAACCGAAGGCGGCAGCCTGGACGCGGCCAACATCCTCAAGCCAGCCCTCGCGCGCGGCGAGATCACGGTGATCGGTGCCACCACGCTGGCCGAGTACCGGCGCTACTTCGAGAACGATGCCGCCCTTGAGCGCCGCTTCCAGCCGATCACCATTGAGGAGCCCACCGCACAGGCCGCGATCGGGCTGCTCCACGACGTGGCCCCGCTCTACGAGAAGCACCATGGCGTGAAGGTGGCACCCGATGCGCTCGCCGCCTGCGTGCACCTCGCGATCCGGTTCCTCCCCGATCGTCGCCTGCCGGACAAGGCCCTCGATCTGCTCGATGAGGCCTGCTCGGAAGCGCACCTGGAAGGGATTCGCGTGGTCGACGCCGAGGTGGTGGCGAAGGTCGTGGCCGAGCGCACCAAGGTGCCGGTCACGCGGCTCACCGAGGCTGAGCGGGGCCGACTCGACAGCCTGGAGAGCCTGCTGGGCGCACGCGTGGTCGGTCAGACCGAGGCCGTGCGCACGCTGTCGCAGGCGGTGCGGATGTCGAAGGCCGGGCTCCGGTCCGACCACCGCCCGCGCGGCGTGTTCATGTTCCGCGGCGCGTCCGGCGTCGGCAAGACCGAGCTCGCCAAGGCGCTCGCCGACTTCCTGTTCCCCGAAGGGGAGGCCCTCGTGCGGCTCGACATGAGCGAGTACGCCGACCGGTTCACCGTGAGCCGCCTTCTCGGTGCGCCCCCCGGCTACAGCGGGCACGGCGAAGACGGCCAGCTCACTGGGCCCCTGCGTCGCAAGCCCTACTGCGTGCTCCTGCTCGATGAGTTCGAGAAAGCCCACCCCGATGTGCAGGCCGTGTTCCTCGCGCTGATGGAGGAGGGCGAGATCACCGACTCGGATGGTCGCAAGGTCAGCGCGAGAGAGGCGTTCATCGTGCTCACCACGAACGCCGGCACCGACCAGCGCGCGGGTGCGCGGATGGGCTTCGGAAGCGCCGGAGGGATGGATGCGGAGGCGCTTCGGCGTGCGCTGGAGCCCTACTTCCGGCCCGAGCTGCTGGATCGGGTCGACGACGTGGTCTCGTTTGCCGACCTCGACCTCGACGCGCTGCACCCCATCGCCACGCAGCGCCTGCAGGAGGTCGTGGATCGCGCGGCTAGCCGCGGCCTGGCTGTGCAGTGGACCGCGCCGGTCGTCGACCTCGTGCTCTCCCGACGCAAGCCCGGCGATCGTGGTGCCCGCTCGGTCCTGCGCGCTGTGGACGTGCTCGTGGGCGAGCCGCTGGGCCGCCTGATGCTGGCGCTGTCCTCCGACGCGCGACGGTCGGTCACGGTCCGTGTGGTCGACGGCGAGCTGCGCCTTGACGACCGCCCGATGGACGTTCCCAACCCGGGGCAGGGCACGGTCGAACCGGTCTAAGCAGGCCCGGCCCGCTACAGGCCCAGCGCGATCGCGCCGGAGCGTACGGCAGCCGCTGACACGTAGGCGAGCACGGTCATGTAGCCGGCTACGAAGGCCGGCCACCGCCAGCCACCCGACTCGTTGCGCAGCACAGCGAGCGTCGACGTGCACTGCATGGCGATCGCAAAGAACACGAGCACCGCGAGGCCCGTCGGGAGGGTCCACACCGGGCTGCCATCGGGGTGGACGTCGGCCTGCACCCGCGCACGCAGGCCTTCGGAGGTCTCGTCGGCATCCGCGATGCCGTAGACCACGCCGAGCGTGCTCACGAACACCTCGCGGGCGGCGAACGCACCGAGCAGACCCACCCCGATCTTCCAGTCGAAGCCCAAAGGAGCGATCGCGGGCTCGACCCAGTGCCCGAGCCGCCCGCCGTAGGACTGCTCCACCACGCGGGGGGCGGCGAGTGCTTGAAGATCGTCGCCGCGCGCCGTCGCTGCCGCGATTTCATCGCCCGTGAGCACATCCTCGGGCGCGTACCTGGGAAACGCCAGCAGCGCCCAGAGCACCATCGTGGCCACAAGAATGAGACCGCCCGCCTCGCGAAGGAAGTCGCGACACCGGCTCACCACGTTGCGCCCCACAGCGCCCCAGCTGGGCATCCTGTAGGGCGGCAGCTCCAGCACGGCAGGCTCCGCGGCCTGAGGTAGCACCAGTCGGCCGATCACTACCGCCGCCAACACCGCCAGCACCGTGCTGAACGCGTACATCGCCAGCATCACGGTGGGCCGCACCGGGAGCGGCCAGCCTGGGATCGTCTCGGGAAACACACACGCGATCACCAGCGCGTACACCGGCAGGCGCGCGGAGCAGGTGGTGAGTGGGATCACCGCCATCACCAGCAAGCGGTCTCGCCACCGCGGCAGGCTGCGGGTGGCGAGGATCGCAGGCACCGCGCAGGCGTAGCCCGACACCAGCGGCACGAACGCCCGCGCCGGGAGGCCCGCCGCGCGCAGCACCCGGTCCACCAGGGCCGAGGCGCGCGCGAGGTAGCCGACGTCTTCCAGCACCGCGATCAAGAAGAACAGGACGGCGATCTGGGGCAAGAACACCAGCACCCCGCCCACGCCTGCGATGAGGCCGTCCACCACGGCGTCACGTGCCACCTCCAGGGCAGGACCCGGCGTGCCCCCCGCAGCAACGTCGACCGAGCGCCCCACAGCGTCGCCCAGCTGCGCGAACAGCGACTCGATCAGCCCCATCAGGCCGTCGGACCACGAGAACAGCGCCACAAACACAAACCACACGATGCCCAGGAGCACGACCGTGCCCGCCCAGGGGTTGAGCAGTACGCGATCGATCGCGTCCGAACGCCGAGCGGAGTGATCCGTCGAGCCTGCGTCAGCACGCACCACGCTCGGCATCGCGGCGTCGATCCACGCGTAGCGGGCCGAGGCGATCTCGGCGTCGACATCGCGACCCGCAGCCAACGCCGCTGCACGCCTCTTACGCACCACACCCGCCAAACCGTGACGGCCGCTCACCTCCACCCGGTCCGGCGACTGCAGCGCCCACCGCGCCAGACCGGCCCGCTGGGCTTCAGACGGAGCATCGTCTCCTAGAGCGTCGACCACCGCGCGCACATCGTCCTCGAGCGCAGGCGGCCACCCCGTCTCGACAGCGCTCACGGCCCCACCCGGACTCCGAAGCACCCCAGCCACCGCGCTCGCCAGGCGCTCCATGCCCTCGCCGGTGCGACCCGAGACGCCCACACACGGCACGCCGAGAAGCGCCTCGAGGGCACGCACATCGGCGGGTCGCCCCGCGTCCCTGGCCTCGTCGGCGAGGTTGACCGCCACCACGACCGGCACCCGCAGCTCCAGCACCTGCAGCGCCAGGTAGAGGCTGCGTGCCAGACGCGGCCCGTCGAGCACGAGCAGCACCGCGCCCGACCCCGCCGCCGCAACCCGTAGGACCGCCCGCAGCGTGACCTCTTCGTCGGCGGCCTGCGCGACGAGGGAGGCCGTACCCGGCAGATCGACGACCTCAGTGAGGAGGCCTTCCGCCTCCCAGGAGCCGCGCTCCACCCCCACAGTGGTGCCGAGGTAGTTCCCGGTGCGGGCGTCTCCGCCGGTCAGGCGGTTGAACAGCGTGGACTTGCCCGCGTTGGGCGGCCCCACGAGCAGCAGCTGAGGAGGACCGTCAGGTCGTGTGAGCGCGCTCACGCAGGCACCACCAGCACGTACCGAGCATCGCTGCGCCGGAGCGCCACCACGGCGTCCCGGATCCGAAACCGCATCGGCTCCCCTCGCCCTACCCGCGCCACTCGGGTGCCGGGCACAAAGCCCAGCTCCAGCAGGCGCCTCCGGAACAGATCAGGGCCGGTGACACCGTTCACGATGACCAAGGCGTCGCTGGGGGTCTCGTCGAGGCTCATGGACTGAAAACCACTTTCAGTTCCCCTATCGGATCCCTTCCCCTGCGTCACGCATCGCGACGAAGCGAACCACGTCGATCTTCCCGCTGCCGTCAGGGGGGTCGATCACATAGCGGGGTGCCCGATCTCCGAGGCGGCGCACCAATTCTGCGTGGATCGCGAGCCCGCGAACCCAGTCGACCCGAAACGCTGCGTTGCCCGGCGCTGCATCGGTGTGGTGCAGGTAGTACGGTCGCACCCCGCGCAGGATGAGGGCCTCCAGAAGCCGCACCAGCACGTCGGCGTCGTCGTTCACGCCCGCGAGCAGCACGGTCTGGTCGAGCACCTCCACGCCAGCCCCCACCAACCGAGCGAGCGCCACATCCACGTCGGGCGAGAGCTCGTTTGGGTGGTTCACGTGCACGATCACGCGCAGCGGGCGGCGCAGGGCCAGCGCATCCACGAGCGACGCCGTCACCCGCGAGGGCTGCGTGATCGGCGCCCTCGTGTGGATCCGGATCCGCGACATGCCGCCGGACCGCAGGCTGTCGATCACCCGGAGCAGCGTGGCATCCCGCACAGCGAGCGGATCTCCCCCGGAGAGGATCGCCTCGGTAGCGCCGCACGCCGTGGCGTACGCGATCGCCGCATCGAGCGCCTCGGGCGTGGGGTCCTCCCCCTCTCCTGGCTGGTAAGCGCTTCGGAAACAATACCGACAGTACAGGTGGCAGCGCTTCGTGAGCAGCAGCAGCACCCGGTCCGGGTACTTGTGGACGACCCACGGCACCGGCGAACGGGCGGCATCTCCGACGGGGTCGATCAGATCGTCCGGCGAAGGCTCCAGCTCACTCGCTTGCGGCAACGCCTGCAGCGCCAGGGGGTCGCGAGGGTTCGCAGGATCCATCCGCGACCACCAGCTCCGCGTGATGCGAACGGGAAACCGCTGGTCGGCTGGCAACCACACAGCATCGAGCTCGGGCCGATGCCGCAAGACCTCCTTCCGCCCCACGACGAGCCCGGGAGCAGCCGGCGTGGCTGGCAAGTCGGAACCGCTGGGATACACGTCCGCGCCTTTCCCCTCATCAAGCGAGCGTTCCATGGCCTACGACACGTCCCAGATCAAGAACGGCCTCAAGGTTGAGTTGGATGGCCATCCGTACACGGTCACCTACTTCCTGTTCGTCAAGCCGGGCAAGGGTACCGCGTTCACCCGCACCAAGCTCAAGAACCTCCTCACCGGCACCACCATCGAGCGGAACCTCCGCTCGGGTGAGAAGCTCGAGCCCGCCGATGTCTCCGACGACAACATGACCTACATGTACAACGACGGGGAGCTCTACAACTTCATGAACACCGAGACCTTCGAGCAGGTCGCGATCCAGAAGGAAGTGCTCGGCGACGACGCCCAGTGGCTGCTCGACAACATGGCGGTGCGGGTGCTCTTCTACAAGGGCCGCCCGGTGAACGTGGAAGTTCCTACGTTCGTGGAGCTCGAGGTCAAGTACACGGAGCCTGCGGTCAAGGGCAACACGTCCTCGGGGGCCACCAAGGAGGCCGAGATGGAGACCGGCGCCTTGATCCGCGTGCCGCTGTTCATCGACGTGGGCAACGTGCTCCGCATCGACACCCGCATCGGCGAGTACGTGGACCGCGTCAAGCAGTGAGCGCCCTCGATGCCCGCGGCCTTCGGGCTCGGGCTCAGGTCCTGGCGGTGCTGCGCGCCCACTTCGCGGAAGGGGGGTACCTCGAGGTCCCCACCCCCGTGCGTGTGCCCTCGCCAGCCATGGAGGCCAACCTCTACGGGGTGCAAGTACCGGGCGGCTGGCTGCGCACGTCTCCCGAGATGGCGCTCAAGCGTGTGGTGGCGTCCGGGCTGCCGCGCGTCTACGAGATCGGACCGTGCTTTCGCGGAGAAGAGCGCGGTCCTTGGCACGGCGGGGAGTTCTTGCTCGCCGAGTGGTACCGTGCAGGAGCACACCTCCACGATCTGGCCGACGAGGTCGAGAAGATCGTGGCACGAGCCGCGGATGCTCTCGGCCGCCCCGCGCCCCGTTGGCAGCGGACCACGGTGGCGGCGCTGTTCCAGACTCACGTGGGCGTGGACGTGCACCAAGCGTCTGCAAGCGACCTCCACCCGCAGGAGGCGGACTGGGAGCACGCGTTCTTTCGGCGCTGGGTGGAGACCATCGAGCCGACCCTCACTGAGGGCGCATGGTTGGTGTTCGACTGGCCTGCGTCCCAGGCCGCGTTGGCGGACGTGCAGTCGCGCCGCGGAACACCCGTGGGGCTGCGCTTCGAGGCCTACGTACACGGCCTGGAGCTTGCCAACGCGTTCCAGGAGCTCGGGAGCAGCTTGGCGATTCGGGAGCGGTTCGAGCAGTCCGCCGCGCTGCGCCGAGCGCGCGGCGAGTCCCCTCACCCGGTCGACGAGGCGTTCCTCGATGCCCTGGATCGCCTACCACCCTGCGCGGGCATCGCGCTCGGCGTGGAGCGACTGGTCGCCGCGTTGATGGGCTGGCGCAGCCTCGTGCCTGGGCGGGCCGACCACCCGGGCGACCCTCACGCGCCCTTGGACCCGACGGCCTCTTCGAACAGCGGCAGCTGATCGACAGCCTCGGGCGGCACAGGCCACGCTCCGCCGAAGCAGCCCGTGCACCCCGCGCCGAGCACCTCAACCAAGGCCTCCGCCGTGAGCCACGCCACCGACGTGGCGCCCAGCCGGCTCGACCACGCCTGTGCCACGTCATCAGCAGGCTCAGTGCCGGTGACGCCATACAGGCAGTGCGCTCGGCGCGGCGGCTGGCTCAGCCGCACATGGACCTCCGCCGCCCCCGCCAACCACAGGGACGCCACGCGCTGCGCGAGGCCCTCGGGCGCGCCAATGCCGACCAACACCACCCGCCTGCCCGCCACGGCCTCGCGGACCGCCACGGGGTGCCGGCCGCCAGCATCCATCCATGCGGGCACCTCGGGAAGATCGCGCGCGCGCGCAAACCCCGCGGCGGTGGCACGGCTGGCCGCATCCGAAGCCACCACCGCATCGCCCACGCGCGGATGCGCAGCTGCCAGCGCTGCGCCCACACGGTGCCGGGCCTCCCACGCACCGGTGGCTCCGCCCGCGCCGACGCCACTGGCGAGCTGCAGCCGCTCCTGCAGGCAAGGCTGCGCCGGGGCGCGCGCGAACGGGCGCAGCGACACAACGCCCTGGGCATCGACCACCACGAGCTCGCCCGGATCGAGCTCGCGCACGACCTCGCCGCCCGCCGCCAGGATGCCGGAAGGATCCGACGCCAGGATCGTGCCCTCGCCGACCACGCCCAAGAACAGGGTGCGCAGACCGCGGGGATCGCGCACACCGACCAGGTGCTCTCCGCTCGCAGCGACGATGGCGTGCCCGCCCCGAAGGCGCCAGCAGGACTCCACCACGCGGTTCACGAGGTTTCGCTGCCGGGTGCGCGGCAGCAGCGCCAGCGCCAGCGCCCCGAGGCCCGCTCCCGGCAGCACCACGCCCGACCCGAGCAGCTCTTGGGCCAGGGCTTCATCACTCGGACCCGCTCCGGCACAAGCCAGCGCCACCCAGCGATCGACGACCATGCCCACCGCCGGACGCGCAGGCGGATCCACGAGGCCGACCTGCACCTCGACGCCGGCCGCATCGTGCAGCTCGCCGACCGCCACCCCGCCACCGAGCGCCTCCAGCGCCCCGCCATCTTCCAGCCACCCGAGTCCGCCGGAGCGTCGTACCCGCGGGGGAGACGAGAGCACGGCCACGCCGACCCCAACGCCCTCCACGCGCCCGCGCATGCCACCCAGCGCCGCCGCCACGACCCGCGCGGCAGCAGGGTGCTGAAACACCCCGCACACCACGCTCCGGTCGTACAGATCGCGCATCCATCCCCCACGGCCCCCGTTCGTATCGCGAGGCCGCCTCGCGGGCCTCAGCGCCCCGGACGCTTTTTGGCCGGGGCGCACGGTCGCTGCGCGGGCTAGCCTTTGCCCCGATGCGTCACCCCTTCGTGCTGCTGCTCGCCGCTTGCGCGCCTCTGGAGTCCCCGGAGGTCCAGCCGCTGTTCGATCCAGGAGGAGAGAGCTTCTTCTCCGCGCCATGGCCCTCGAACGCGCGACGCACGCCCGGCGGTGCGCCTGCGTGGACCGACTTCCCCAACGCGGCCGACCTCGCCCTCTTCGACACCTTCCTCGCGCGCGCCTCCGAGCGCCCAGGATTCGGCCTCACCAGCGGCCTCTACGTCCGTTTCGACGCCGAGATCGACACATCGTTGCTTCCGAAGCCCGCCGAGAGCCACGCCGCCGACGCCGTGGTGCAGGTGATCGACATCACGCCCGACTCCCCCACGTTCGGGGAGCGCGTGCCCTACGTGTGGGAGTACCGTCCCGAGCCCGGCGCGTACGTGGGAGGCCATCAGCTCGGCCTCGCGCCCGTCCCGGGCTGGCCACTTCGGCCCCGCACCACCTACGCCTTCGTCGTCACCACGCGGTTGGCCAGTGCCGCGCCTGGCTTCGGCGAGTCGCTCGAAGGAACGGGTCCGTGGGCCGACGAAGGGCTGCTTCTGGCGAACGCCCTGCCGGCCGTGGGCATCGACCCGAACGAGGTCGCCGTGGCGACGGCGTTCACCACCACGGATCCCGTGGGTGAGACCGCACAGCTCGCTACCTTCGTGCTCGATCACATCGCGCCCGCTCCCCTCACGCCTGCGCTCCAGCCGCTCTACGCGCGGGAGGCCTACACGGTCTGGCGCAGCGGCTATGCCAACCCGCTGTTCATGCAGGGTGAGAAGCCCTACGCCACCGAAGGCGGTTCGTTCCAGTTTGCAGCGAACGGTCAGCCCGTGGTGCAGTCCTGGGAGCCGATGCGCCTCGCCGTGGTGCTTCCCGAGCCCCTCGGGGAGGCGCCGCCCAACGGCTGGCCCGTGCTGATCTTTCTCGACGGCACGGGTGGCTTCTACCGTGGCTTTGCCACCTCCGATGGCGCGTTCGAGGTGGCGGCCTGGATGGCGCCGATGGGCGTGGTGGGCCTCGGCATCGACCTTCCGCTGCATGGCACGCGCGGCACGTCGAACACGGTCATCAACCTGCACTCGTTCAACGTGCTGCAGCCCGACTCTGCCCTGCACATCCATCGCCAGGCTGCACTCGACCTGCTCACCTTGGTGCACGCTGTCGCCGATGCCGACGTCACGTTCACGCTTCCCGATGGCACCCCCGTTCCGATCGACCGCAGCCGCATCGCGGTGATGGGTCACAGCCAGGGCGGCATCACCGGTGCCTTGGCGCTGCCTTGGTTGGGCGAGCGCGTGAGCGGCGTGATGCTCTCGGGTGCCGGCGGCCTGCTCGCCATCACGGCTGTGGAGCGGAAGGATCTCATCGACTTCGGTGCCACCATTCGTGCGCTCCTCTCGTTCGCCGAGAACGAGCCGATCTCCGAGCTGCACCCCGTCGTGTCCCTCATCCAAGACCTCGTCGACCGCACGGACCCGCTGCACTACGCGCCCTACTGGTTCCACGAGGATGCCGGACTCACGGGCTCCGCCCCCACGCCCGTGCTGCTCACCACAGGCCTTGGCGATCTGGCCACGCCCACCCGCACGGCGGAGGCGCTCGCCGCCTCGGCGCGGCTGCCGATCTTGGGGCGCCGGCGCACCCCCGCCCCGGCGCACGGTCTGCTCGGCTTGGGGTCGCAGAAACTGCCCCAGTCCAACAATGCGGTCGCTTGGGATGGCGGGCCCATCACCGCGGGCTTTTCCCAGTGGCCGGAAGGCGACCACTTCGTGGTGTTCCGCGACGAGGGCGCGCGCGATCTCGTGCGCGAGTTCATTCGCAGCACGCTGCTCGAAGACACCCCCGAGCTGCGCAACACCGCCCCGTAAGGGCCGCTCAGCCCAGGGCCATCATCCGCTCCAGCGGTGCCAGCGCGGCGAGCCGAAGCGGCTCGTCCAGCACGATACGGGGCTGGAGATCGCGCAGCGCAAGGTAGATCTTCTCCAGCGTGTTGAGCCGCATGTAGGGGCAAGCGTTGCAGTTGCAGCTCTCGTCTTCGCCGGGCAGCGGGAGGTAGGACTTGGCCGGGTTGGCGCGCTCCATCTGGTGGAGGATGCCAGGCTCGGTGGCCACGATGAACGTGGTGGCGTCGCTCTTCTGGGTGAACGCCAGGAGCTGGCTCGTGCTCCCGATGAAGTCGGCCTGAGCGAGGAGCGTGGGCTCGCACTCCGGGTGCGCGATGACGAGCGCCTCGGGGTGCGCCACACGGAGCTGGGCGAGCGCGACCTCACTGAACGTCTCGTGCACGATGCAGGCACCCGGCCACAGGTCCATCTTGCGGCCGGTGGTCTTCACCAACCACGCGCCGAGGTTCTTGTCGGGCGCGAACAGGATCGGCCGGTCGGCCGGCAGGCTGGCGATCACGCGCTCAGCGTTGCTGGAGGTACAGATGATGTCGGACTGGGCCTTGGTGGCGGCCGAGCAGTTGATGTAGGACACCACGAGGTGATCGGGGTGATCAGCCCGCCACGCAGCGAGATCTTCGCCGGTGCAGGCATCGGCAAGCGAGCAGCCCGCAGCGAGGTCGGGCAGGATCACGGTGCGGCCAGGGTTGAGGATGTAGGCCACCTCAGCCATGAAGTGCACCCCGCAGAACAAGATGACGTCGGCTTCGGTGTCTCGCGCGGCCTTCGCGAGCTGGAGCGAGTCGCCGATGAAGTCGGCGAGGTCCTGGATCTCGGGCTCCTGGTAGTAATGCGCGAGGATGACCGCGTTGCGTTCCCGACGGAGCGTCTGGATAGCTTCCAGCAGCTCGCGCCCGGTGGGGAGCTTGGTGTTCATGGCGACCTCGGGGCCCGGAAACTAGCCGGCAGCGCGTACCCTGCAAGCCCCGGCACGTATGGACGTGTCATCCGCGCGGGTGGTAGGTGGCGTGCAACTGCTTGAGACGCTCTCGGCTCACGTGCGTGTAGATCTGCGTGGTGGTGATGTCGGCGTGGCCGAGCATCTGCTGCAGCGCACGAAGATCGGCACCATGGGCCAGCAGATGGGTGGCGAAGCTGTGGCGGAGCACGTGCGGAGACACCTTGCCCGACACCCCCGCAGCGAGAGCGTGCTGCTGCAGGCGCTGCCAGAAGTTCTGACGGGTCATCGCCGCCCCGTGCTGACCCACAAACACCGCCGTGCTGCGGCCATCCCCTGCCAGCGAGCCGCGCGCCTCCTGCAGGTAGCGGACGATCCACGCGGTGGCCTCCTCCCCCATCGGCACGATGCGCTCTTTACGACCCTTGCCGAACACCAACACCAGCCCGCGATCGAGCCGCAGACCGTGAAGCGGCAGCGACACCAGCTCACTCACACGGATGCCGGCGCTGTAGAGCAGCTGGATCATCGCGCGATCGCGCAGGCCCAGCGGCGTGGCCACGTCAGGGGCATCGAGCAACGCCTCGATCTGCGAGGCCTTGAGCACGGTGGGCAGCGGCTGGAGGAAGCGCGGCGCGTCCACAGCACCCGTGGGGTCGCTCTCCACCCGACCCTCCCGCGCCAGGAACTGGAAGAGCGCCCGAATGGCGCTGCGAGCACGCGCGACGGATCGCGCTCCTACGCCAGCTGCCGAGAGCGCTGCCATGTGGTCGGCCACATGCGTGGAGGCCACGTCCGCCGGATCCGTGACGCCGTGCTCGGACAGCCAGACCGCGAAACGGCGGGTGTCGTGGTGGTAGGCCACCAGCGTGTTCTCGGAGCGCGCCTTCTCCACCCGCAGCCAGTACAAGAACCCCTCGATGGCGGCATCCATCACCGAAGCCCACGCAGCCGGTAGAGTGCCTCCAGGGCCTCACGCGGGGTGAGCGCGTCGGGATCGATGCCGTCCAAGGCCTCACGCAGCAGATCCACCGCCGGCTCGGGATCCGCCGCAGGACCCGGCAGCGGTGCCGCTCCGAACAGCGAGAGCTGGTTGCGATCGTTGCGGGGTGCGTGGGCCTCGAAGCGCTCCAGCAACTGGGCCGCACGTCGCACCACCTGGGTGGGCAGGCCCGCGAGACGGGCGCACTGGATGCCGTACGAGCGGCTGGCACCGCCATCCTGAAGCTGGCGAAGGAACAAGATCGTGTCGCCGCTCACGCTCACGGCCACCCGCTGGTTCACCACGCCGGCTCGCTCCTCCGCCAGCGCGCAGAGCTCATGGTAGTGCGTGGCGAAGAGCGTCTTTGCGCCCACACGGTCGAGCAGATCCTCCGCCACCGACCACGCGATGGCGAGGCCGTCATAGGTGGCGGTGCCACGCCCGATCTCATCGAGCACCACAAGGCTGCGCTGGGTGGCGTGGTGCAGGATGGAGGCCGTCTCAGCCATCTCCACCATGAACGTGGACTGCCCCTGGGCGAGGTCATCGGAGGCGCCCACCCGACAGAACACGCGGTCGAACACGCCGAGGGTGGCACGCTCCGCGGGCACAAACGAACCCATCTGAGCCAGGACCACGTGCAGGGCTGTCTGGCGCAAGATCGTGGACTTGCCCGCCATGTTGGGGCCCGTGAGGACGATGAGCCGCCGGTCCTCACGCAGGCTCACGTCGTTCGGCACGAACTGACGCTCGTCGAGCGCAGCCTCCACCACAGGATGGCGACCGCCCACGACCTCGAGGATCGGCTCGTCGACGATGCGCGGTCGGCACCAGCGCCCTTCATCGGCCACGGCCGCGAGCGCCACGAACACGTCGATCGCCGCCACGGCGCGGGCCAGCTGCGTGAGCTTCGGTGAGGCGTGAGCCACCCGCTCACGCAGCGCGCCAAACAGCTCGATCTCCAGCTCGACACGACGCACGTCGGCGCCCGTGACCTTCTCCTCCAGCTCCTTGAGCTCGGGCGTGAAGAAGCGCTCCGCGTTCGACAGCGTCTGCTTCCGAATCCACGCGCGCGGCACCCGGTGCAGGTGCGCGCGGGTGACCTCGAGGAAGTACCCGAAGACCTGGTGGTGCCGCACCCGCAGCGACGTGATGCCCGTGGCATCGCGCTCCCGTGCCTCCAGCGCCGCCATCAAGCCCTTGCCTTCGGTGGCGAGGCTCACCAGCTCGTCGAGCTCGGCGTTGGCGCCGGGCCGCACCAGCCCCCCCTCGCCGATGGTCACGGGCGGGTCGTCCACGAGCCAGGTCTTCAGGTCGTTCAGCGTGTCGGCAGCAAGGTCGGCGGGCAGGAGCCTCGCGACGCCGGGCAGCGGCGCCAGGGTGGCGCGCAGCTCGGGCAGGGCGTCGAGCGAGCGCCGAAGCATCGCGAGATCGCGTGGACCCGCCGTGCCCTGCGTGACCCTCGCGACGAGACGCTCGATGTCGGCGACATGACGCAGCCCGACCGCCGCTGACTGGCGCACATCGGACCGGTCCACGAGGCCCTCGATGGCGTCTTGTCGAAACTGGATGCCAGCCGGATCCAGCAGTGGGGCCAGCAGCCACTCACGCAGCAGTCGCCCCCCCATCGCCGTGGCCGTTCGATCCAACACGCCGAGCAGCGTGCGCGACTTCCCCTCCCCGCGAACCGGACGCACCAGCTCGAGGTTGAGGCGCGTGGCGTCGTCCAGGCCCAAGGTGTGACCGGGTCGCCAGACCCGCAGCACGTGCACGTTCTCCAGGCGGTTGCCCAGCCGGCGTCGCGCGTACCGCAGGACGGCCCCTGCTGCAGCCACCCCCGCTTCATCCCGCTGGACGCCAAACCCCGCGAGGTCGGACACACCGAGCTGGCGCTCCAGCGCGCGACGGGCTTCCGCCGGATCCCAGCTGCCCACCTCCGCCTGGCTCTCCAGCGCGCCGGTGCGACGCGCCCACGCCCGCACCGCTTCCGCGACCGCAGCGTCCACACCCGGCCCGAGCAGGACCTCCTTGGGCTCGTGGCGTAGCAGCTCGGCCTGGGCAACCTCTGAGGTGCCCACGGTGCACAGGCGCAGGTCGCCTGTGGAGGCATCGAGCAGGGCGATGCCGTACTGGGTGCCCTTGCGCACGAGGCCTGCCACCCAGGAGGACGTGCGCGCATCCAGCGTGGTGGGATCCCATCCCAGCCCCGGCGTGACCACCCGCACCACAGCCCGACGCACAAGCCCCTTCGCGAGCGCAGGGTCCTCCATCTGCTCGGCAATCGCGACGCAGTAGCCCGCCTCCACCATCCGCTGAACGTACGAGCCGGCCGCGTGGTAAGGCACGCCCGCCATCGGCACCGGGTCGGGGTCGTTCTTGTTTCGCGAGGTGAGCGTGAGCTCCAGCACCCGCGCGGCGATCACGGCGTCTTCGAAGAAGGTCTCGTAGAAGTCGCCCATCCGGTAGAACAGGATCGCTTCGGGGTTCTCGGCCTTGAGCGCGTGGAACTGGTCCAGCATCGGCGTGCTCATCGACGCCTCAACCGCATGCCCACGAAGGCGTCCTCCCCGTTCATGGGGGGAACGGTGGAGCGGGTGGCCTCGACCACGAACTGCGGATGCTGCGCCACAAACGATGCGACCACGTCGGCGCTCTCCTCGGGCTCCGGGCTGCACACGACGTACACGAGGGCGCCCCCAGGAGCCACCCGGCGCGCGGCGTGCGTGAGGATGCGACCCTGGCGCACAGCGACGGTGCCGGGATCGGTGGGTGCGCGTCGCCAGCGAATCTCGGGGTGCCTTCGGACGGTGCCGAGCGCGGTGCACGGCGCGTCCACCAGCACGGCGTCGAAGCTGCCCAGGCCGGGGTGGTCTCCGCCCTCCCAGTCGGCCTGCACCAGATCGGCGGGGAGCTGAAGCCTGCGAAGCCCATCCGCCATGCGATCGAGCCGCCGCACATCCACATCGGTGGCCGTGACCTGCACCCCGCGCGCCGCAAGGCGGAAAGTCTTCCCTCCGGGTGCTGCACACACATCGAGCACGCGCTTCGCCTCGGCCGGCACAAGGTCGGTGAGCCAAGCCGCCGCTGCGTCTTGCACGAAGAAGGCACCGGAGTTGAAGCCGGGTAGGGCCTCGATGCGCCCCGAGCTCTCTCGGACCTCCAGCAGGCCCGGAACCACCTCATCGTGCGCCTGCGCAGCGTGCACCGTGGCCCCCGCTTCCACGAGCGCGGCCACCATCGCATCGCGCTCGCCGCCGATCGAGAGGCACAGCGGCGGCGGCTCATTGTTGGAGCGACACCACGCCTCGGTGGCCTCGGAGCCGTAGCGGGCATCCCAGCGCGCCACCAACCATGCGGGGTGGTCGAGCGACTCCGCCCGCGACAGGCCTTCCGGCATCACCACCCGCCGGAGCACGGCGTTCACCATGCCCGCAGCACGACCCGCCTGGAGCCGCCGAAGCACCTCCACAGCCTGGTCGACGACGGCGTACGCAGCCGCCCGCCCGAACAGGCGCTCCCACGTGCCCGCGCGCAGCACAGCCCGCACGGGGGGTTCCACCGACTCCAGCGGACGCGACAAGCACGCCCGCAGCGCCGCATCGACGTGCGCCCGCCGACGCAGCACGCCGTACACGACGCTCCACGCGAGCGCGCGATCGGCCACCTCAGACGGCGCCCAGCGGGCCAGCTCGTCCTCGGCGTGTGCGCCGTCTTCCACGGCCA
>CAYNFK010000013.1:0-65289 GCA_964396405.1 uncultured Enterobacteriaceae bacterium | reverse complement strand
TGGGCCAGGGCTGGCGGATGCCCAAGGGCACCGATGGACGCTTGGCGTTCGAGGCGCTCGTGGCCGGTGCGCGTCGGGTGGCCACCGAGGCGCGAGCTGTCGCCGTCGCCGTGCGGGCGACGCAGTCGGCGACCGAGGCCGCGGTGGCGTCGGGCCATGCCGATCGTGCTGAGGCCTCGCTGCACAACGTGCTTCGGGCCGTGGCCGTGGCCGAGTCCGGGTGGAACGACCAGCGCAGCGCCGCTCAGGATGACGACGACCTGCGCACCCGCGCCGCCGTGCTGCGCGTGCAGATCTTGGCCGACGCTGAGGGTGCGCGGGTAGCGGCCGACGACCTGATCCGCAGGCTGAAGCGCCAAGGGGAAGGCGGCGCCGAGGCCACGCTCGTCAGCGAGCTCACCGAGCTTGGCGCGCAGGCCCGCGATGTCGAAGATCGCGCCCGCCGCGCCGAAGACGACCCCGAGGCGCTGTCGGCCGAGGCGCGTCTGGTGCTGTCGGCCGTGCTGGATCGCGGTCGCGCGCTGTCTTCGGGGGCCCATCGCAGCCCTGTGGCTTCGGATGCCACCCGACGCACGCGGCTCGTGTCCGACCTGCGCACCAGCCTGGAGCGCATCGAGCGTGACGTGGAGTGGGTCAGCGATCTGGCCGCCCAGGTTGCTGCCGACGGCGCCGCCGACCTCGTGCGAAAGGCCCGCTCGCAGCGCACCCGTGCCATCGCGCTGGTGGCTGAGGCCGAAGGCGCGCCCGCCACGCGATGGCCCGGCCTGCGCGAAGAGATGCAGGAGGCCGTGCGTGCGGCCAGCGCCCTGCACGCCGACGCCGAGCGCCTTCGTGCTGATCAGGAAGCCGATCAGATCGACACCGTCGACCTTCCCCCTGCCGTCGAGCTGCTCGCCCTGCGTTCTGAGGCCGCCGCGCGCACCGCGGCGCTGGAGTCGGCGGCTGCGCTCGCACGCCGGGCGTCCACCCGAGCGGGTCAGAGTGCCGCCGGCCTCACCACCGACGTGCTCAGCGCCGAGACCGAAGCGCTGGTCGCCGCCGAGCACGCGATGCGCGACGCGCTCAAAGAAGCCCGCGACACGCTCGCCCAGGTGGGCACGGGCCCCTCCCTGGCGGCGGCTCGCGGTGAGCGCAAGGAGGCCGAGCGCTTCGCCCGCGAGGCCGAAGCCAGCACGCGTCTCGTGGTGGAAGCGGCCGAGCGCCTGCAGTCGAAGGCCGATGACGAGCGGCGCGACCAGCTCTCGGCCCTGCACCTGTCCCGGGATGCGCTCGTCTTGCGGGCCAACCTGGAGCTCACGCTGGCGCGCGAGAGCCTCGACGAGCTTGGGGCGCTCATCGCTCAGCTCGAGTCCATGGGTGTGCCTGACCCCACCGAGGGCGCGCTTCACGCGATCTCCGAGCGGGTGGAGCTCACCGCGCAGGCCACGGCGGATGGCACCAGCCGTCTGGAGCGCACGCGCGACCCAGCGATGGGCGAGCGCGTGCTGGCCGCGATGACGTCGGCGCTTGAGGTGGCGGCGCTCACCCGCGCCGAGGCTGAGGCCGCGCGGGATCAGGCGCGGGCGGCGGTGGAGGGTGCTGCGGACGGCAGCCAGGTCCGCGTGAAGCTCACCAAGGTCGTGGAGCGGGCGCGCAGCCACCTGGCGGCTGCCGCTGTGGATGCCGAGGCGCTGTCGGCCGGGGCCAGCCGCGGAGGCCGGAACCTGCTCACTGAGCTGCACGAAGACCTCGCGCTCGGACGCAGCTGGCTCGATGCGATTGTGCTTGAGGCGTATGAGGACCACGCGCTCACCGAGATCGCCGACGACGTTCACGAGCGTGTCGCAGCCGCCGAGCGGCTCGTGGAGCAGGTGCGCGGTCGGATGCAGGTGCTGGGCGAGCCTTCGGGTGCGGTCACCACGACCGCCGCCACAGCTCCTGCGGCCCCCACACCGCAGGAACGGGTGGCCGAGTCGCTGGAGCGTGCGCGCGCCGCTGTCGGTCGGCTGGAGCCGCTCGCCGCGCTCCCCGAGAGCAGCCCGTCGGAGCTTCGCTCGGTGGCCGATGCAGCGGTCGAGGCGGCAAAGCGAGCACGCGCTGCGCTCACGGCGCTGGAGCTGGTGCACCTGGCGGCGAGTGCCTCGTCGGCGGGCGCGATCTTGGCCTCCGCCGAGGCGCGGGCCCGCACACTCGCTACGACCTGCGTGCAGGAGGTGGAGACCAGCCAGCGGCGGGCGCAGGAGATCGCGCGCCTCGTCACCGACGCGGATCTGGCGCACGATCAGGCTTCGGCCCAGCGGCTGATCAACCTTCAGGCCCGCATCACCGAGACGCGGGTGGAGCTGCACGGCGCCGACCCCGAGAGTGTCACGGCCGACGAGGTGATCGCCTCCTTGCTGGCCGATCTCGAGCGCGCGCAGCTCCAGCTCACCCGCCTGCGTGCCGGCGGTGCCCCTGCTTCTTCCGTGGTCGACGGTCTGGAGGCGCGCATCGAGGCGCTGGCGTCGGCCGCCGTCGACGCTCAGACGCGGCGGGAGCAGCGTGTGGCGGCCCCCCACCAAGCGCCGGTGTCGGTGGAGTCCCGTGGGTCCGATGACGACCTCGTGGACCTCTCGCACCTCGACCTGTACGACGCCGACCCCGAGTCGCTGATCGACCTGCCTTCGATCGACCTGGGCGCGTCGTCGGCTCCCGTGATCGTGGTCGCTCCGGTCGACGACGAGGCCGTGCGCCGTGAGGCCGAGGAGCTGGAGGCGTTCCTCTCGGCGATGCTCGCCGGGGAGGAGCCGTCGCCTGCGCCCGTGGCGCACGCGGTGGTCGAAGAGGACGACGAGGACGAGTTCACCGAGATCGCTGCGGCCCCGGTCGCGCCGGTCGCCCCGGTCGCGCCGGCGGTCGAGGTGGCACCATCGGCCGAAGAACTGGCCCTGCGCGCCGAGGTGGAGGCGCTGCTTCGCGCCGAAGAAGACGCGCTGCTCGAGGCCGAAGCCCAGGAAGAGGAGCGTCTCGCAGCTGAGCACCAGGCTCGGCTCGACGCGGCGGCCGCTCAGCACCAAGCCCGGCTTGACGCAGAGGCCGCTGCGCTCCAGGCCCAGCTCGACGCAGAGGCTGCTGCGCTCCAGGCCCGGCTCGACGCAGAGGCTGCTGCGCTCCAGGCCCAGCTCGACGCCGAGGCCGCCGAAGCGGCCGCGCTGGAGGCCGAGATCGCTGCCCAGCTCGCTGCGGAAGACGAGCGTGTGGAGGGTGAGGCCGTGCGTGCTCGTGCCGCTGAGGCCGAGGCGCTGCAAGCCCGTGCGGCCACGGTCGCCGCGCAGATCGCCGCCCTTCAGGTGCCGCTCGCGCCCACGCTCCTCGCTGCCCGGGCTGCCGTGAGTGCGCTGGGTCGCGAGGCGCCGGGTCCGGTGCACGACGCCCTCGTGCGCGACCTCGCGGGTCTGCAAGACGCTGCCGCCGAGGCCGGGGCGCAGGCGTCGCTGGCAGCCCCCGAACTCCGCTCCGCCGCCCACATCGACGCGGTGCTGCGCGTGTGGACCGGGCTCCTGCACGGTGCGCAGGACGTGGCCCGTGCGGCCACGCTGGCGCGCAGCGAGCTCGCCACCGTTCCGACCGTGAGGGTGCCGGCCCCGGTGCCCGCCGCGCCGCGCCCGTCGTTCCCGGCCACGCCGCCCAGTCCGGTTCCCGCGCGGTCGGTGCAGGTGGCGACGCCGCCGCTGCCCACGGCGCTGGCACGCGAGGCGCTGGCGGCCCTGCACGCGGGTCGTGCGGAGCTGGCCGTGGCGCTGTGGCGTGAGGCCCGGTCGGGGCTGCGTGGGGAAGATGCCTTGGCGCACACGCTCGTGGCGGCCACAGGCGCACGCATCTTCGCAGCGGTCGGACGTCCGGCCGACGCCGCCGTGTGCCGAGATCGCATCGACAAGAGCTTGCTCTCCGCGGAGCTTGTGGCCGCGCTCGACCACCTCCCGTCGGGTCCGTCCACCGGCTGGGCGGCGGCGATGGCGGCCTCCGCGCGTGAAGCGGCCGCTGGGCGTCGGCAGCTCCAGCCTTAGAGCGGGCCGCCCACGTCGTCGAAGCGGCGCACCACCACGCCCTCCCGCAGCTTCGGCTCAAACCACGTCGACTTTGGCGGCATCACCTCGCCGCGGTCGGCCACGTCGAACAGCTGGTCGAGGCCGGTGGGGAACAGGTGGAAGGCCACGGCCGCACCTGCGTCGACGGCCTGCTTCAGGGCAGACGGGCCCCGGATGCCCCCAACGAACTGGATGCGCGTGCTGCGGCGGGGATCGTCGATGCCCAGGATGGGGCCGAGCAGGAGGTCCTGCAGCACGGAGACATCGAGGCGTGCCACGGGGTCGGTGAGGTCGACGAGACCGGGGCGCACCCGCAGCGCGTGCCACACGCCTCCCAGGTACATCGAGAAGGTGCCGCGCTCGGCAGGAACGGGCGTGCCAGGGCCCACCTCGAAGCGCTCCGACACGGCGGCGAGGAAGGCGGCAGCATCGAGGCCGTTGAGGTCGTCCACCACGCGGTTGTAGGCCTGAACCTGCAGGCGGTCGGCGGAGAACAGGCCAGCGAGGAACCAGGCCGAGGCTTCATCACCACGGGCGGCATGGACCCGGCTGGCGGCGGCTGAGCGGTGGTGCCCGTCAGCCACATAGAGCGCATCCAGCTCGGCAAAGGCCTGCTGAATGGCGGGGGCTTCGACCGCGGGCACCACCCAGAGTGCGTGCTCCACGGCGTCTTCGGTGACCACCCGCCAGGCGGGCGGCGCTGTGGCGAGGCGCTCCAGCAGGGCCGTGAGACCGGCGTGCGCCTTGTGGGCCAGGAACACCAGCCCCACCTGGGCGTCGAGGGTCTCCATGTGGTGGGTGCGGTCGTCTTCTTTGTCGGGGCGCGTGTGCTCGTGCTTCTTGATGAGGCCGCGGTCGTAGGCCTCCACCGAGCAGGCCGCGAGCACCCCGAGCTGACGGTGGGTGCCCATCACCTGCCCGTACAGGTAGAAGTGCGGGGCCTTGTCGGCCACGATCACGCCGTCCGCGATGAGGCGATCGAGGTTCACCCGCGCCATGGCGTAGGCGGCCTCACCGTGGGCATCGGCGCCGGGGGCCAGGTCGACCTCGCTGCGCGTGACGTGCACGAAGTGGAGCGGGTCAGAGGCCAGCGCGAGCGCCTCTTCGGGGGTGAGGACGTCGTACGGGGGGGCGATCACGCGGGCGGCGAGGTCGTCGCGGGGGCGCAGGCCCAGGAAGGGTCGAACGTCGGCCATGGAGGCTCCAGCAGGGCGCCCGACTATCTTGCTGGATCGGGCCGTGCGGTCATTCGCGCGCGCTGCGGATGTGGGCTACAGCCCCCACGGCGTGCGGATCGGGCCGGCGCAGGGGAATGAGGCGACGATGGAGTGGCGTAACAACCTTTTCCAGGGCTCCGACAAGCTGCGAGGCCTGTCGGGCGGGGTCGGGTCGGCCGTTGCCCTCGACGACCGCAACTCGTTCTACAACTTCCGGCTCCGTCGTCACTACACCGACGAGGAGATCGCGAGCGCACCCGAGCGGGTGTGGTTCACGAACGATGATCCCGAAGCCCGCACGGGCCTGGGCCCGCACATCGCCGAGGCCCTCGCCGAGGGTCAGCGGTTCAGCGATGTGCTCGTGATCCTCTCGGAAGATGACTGGTACGAGGTCGAGAGCGACCCGTCCTTGGCCGAGCGCATCATCGGCAAGGCGCGCTCTTCCTACGAAGCCTTCCTCGCGAAGGCCGGCGTTCCCCACACGTCCCGCCCGCTCGGTGTGTGGCTGGTGGGCGATGGCACCGAGGCGATCGGCGGCCAGAGCTTCGGCCTCGTGGAAGGCGAGTTCATCACGGGCATCACGCCCAACCTCTACCGCCAGCCCGGACCCGGCTCCGAGGCGATCATCTCGGTGCTCGCCTACCTGCCGGGCCACACCGATGACTACGAAGAAGTGGGCCGCCTCTACGACGACCAGGTCGTGTTCACCATCGGCAACCACTGGCTCGACAACTTCCGCAACCCGCTCCTGCGGGAGGCCGCGCTCTACCGCATCCAGCGCGAGGATGATGGGGCGTTCTTCCACATCATCAACCCCGACCTCCAAGATCGGTACCAGCTCACCAGCACCGATCAGGATGGCGAGTCGGTGATCACGCTGGCCACCTGGTCGGGCGAGCCCCTCGCTTACCTCGTGCTCGCCGTGATCGAAGCGCCCATCGAGATGCCCTCGCACGGCATCGAGCTGCTGCCGCTTGAGATCGAGGAGGGTCCCGAGCCCTCCAGCATCACGGGGTCCGAGCCCGAGCTGTTCGCCCCGATGGCGCTTGAGCCTGCGCCGATGCCGGCCTCGTCGCTGCGCGGTCCCGGCAGCAAGACCATCATCCCCGATGCGCAGACCGAGCGCATCTTCACGCTCCAGGAGCGCGGCGCGCTGCTCCAGAAGGTGCACTTCTCGGGCTTCATGCTCGGCTACGATGTCTACCTTGGGCCCCGCGGCGAGCTGGGCACGGTGGTCCACCAGCCGGCCGCCAGCTTCCAGGTCCGCAAGTCCACGGTCTCGATGCTCGCCAACGCCGACAACGTCTCGATGAACGGCGAGCCCATCCCGCGGGGTGAGTCGCGCCTGATCGAAGGCGACTCCGTGATCCAGGTCGGCAACCAGCGCCTGGAGTACCGCGATCTGCGCGGCGTCCCGATCGAGGGCTGGCCCTATGTGGGCGAGATCCGCCGCCCTGCCGCCTCCACCTACATGCTGTGGGGCAAGGAGTACTCCATCGGCCGCTCGCGCGACTGCCGCGTCGTGCTGCCCGATGAGCCCCGCAACGACAACATCGTGTGGAAGCCGAAGGTCGTCGAAGGCGCGGTCATCAAGTCGAAGACCGGCGACATCGCGAAGTCGAGGTTCTACACCGACTCGATCATGGTGGCCTCCGATCACGCCGCGATCGACCTCACGCACGGTGGGCCCGAGGTCGTGTGCCACGCGCGCAACTGCTACACGTTCGTGCGTCGCAACGAGGATGTGCTCACCTTGTTCCCCACCGAGTCCGGCGAGGGCCCTGTGCGGCTCCCCCTGGAGCCCGGTGATGAGGTGATGGTCGGCAACTGCTTGTTCCACGTGGGCTTCGCGCCCACGGGTGAGCTGGCCGGTGCCACGGGCTCCGTGCCTTCGCTGCACCGCGAGAACCGTGAGCCCGCCGCGCCCGCGCGCAGCGCCACCGACTCGCTCGTCGATGCGATCTCCGCGCCCGACTTCGGCAACGAGCCGCCGCCTGTGCGCTTCGAGGCCCCGTCCACCCGCCGCTCGGGCACCCTTCCCGACGTGGAAGATGAGCTGAGCCTCGCGCCCGTACCCGCTGTGGAGCGCCCGCTCGACGACGCCCGCAGCTCCGGCAGCCGCCCCCGCCCCGACACCGACGACCTCGCTCCCGACGACGCGCCTGCGCCGCCCTCGATGAGCAAGCGTCCGGCCGCTCCTGCGCCCCCGCAGCCGGCGAAGGCCGCGCCCGCGCCCGCCCCCAAGGCCGCCCCCGCGCCCACGCCTGCACCCGCGCCCGCTCCTGTCGCGGCCGTGCTCGGTGGTGTGGCGATCGTCGATGATCGGGATGCCCAGTTCGAGCTCGGGCGCCCGGCGCGCCTCGTGCTCGTCGGCTGGGCCATCAACGGCACGGTCACGCTCGGCAACCACGCCGGCACCGATCTCGTGCTCCCCGAGAACCGCATCGAGGCCGGGCAGACCTTCATCGCCCGCAGCTACCTCACGCTCAAGATCCGAGGGCGCCGCAGCAGCGCCGAGGATGTGAGCGCCTCCGAGATCCGCGTGGATGGTGGGGCCCCTTCCGCCTCCTACGACTCGCTCGAGGGCCGCACGATCTCGGTGATTCGCCGCGATGCCGATGGGGAAGAAGACTTCTGCGTCGACCTGCGCGTGCTCGACGACGCTTCGCTGCCCGACCCGCGCGCCCGCCTCGTCTCGCTCGACACGGGCGAGCCCCTGGCCGTTGCGCTCACCGCCCGCGGCTTCCCGGTGCGGGCTCCGCGCACGCTCACGCTCGGCTCGCTCACGGTCACCGTCACGTTTGACGGCTCGCGGCTCGTGCTCGACGACTACCTCGACACCTACCGCAGCGGCGGCGGATTCCGGCCCTTCTTCGTGGCCCATGGCCAGGGTCGGTTCACCACCGCGCCCGAGGATGGGGCGTCGATCGAGCTGTCGCCGGGCGACCGCATCGTCGTCGATGGTGCCGTCTACCGGTTCGACGTGGCATGATCCCCGGGGCCGCCAGCCGGAGGACCCAACCATGAAGCCAAGGTTTGGGGTGGTCTGCACCTCGATGCGCGATGCGCAGGTGGGCCGTCCCACCCGCAACGCCGACAGCTACGTGATCGCCGCCGATGGCCGCGTGGCGTGGCTGGAAGGGGATGCTGAGCGCTCTCAGGCTGGCTCGGGTCGCGGCGCGCTCATGGCCGTGGCCGATGGGGAGGGGGCCGACAAAGAGACCGCCCGCTCGGCCTCCACGGCCGTCTGTCGCGTGCTGGCGAAGCTCTGGCAGGAGCAGGCCCCCGATGACCGGGTGGACGCGCTGGGGCGCTTCCTGGCCGACACCCACGGCCGCATGGGCCGCAAGCTGCGCGAGAAGGATCCGTCCGCGGCGGCCTCGCTCGCTGTGGCCTGGCTCGATGACGAGCAGCTCGTGTGGGCGCGCGTGGGCTCGGCCCAGGTGCTGCTCTACCGCGATGGTGAGCTGCGCCCGCTGGCCAAGGAGAGCACCCAGCAGCGCTTCCTCGGGCCCGGTCAGCTTGAGGTGGTCGAAGGCCGCGAGGTCGGTCGTGTCACGATGCGCGAGGGCGACCAGGTGGTGCTCGTCACCGATGGCTTCTTGCGCTCGGTCGACCCGCCGCTGGCCGTGCAGATCCTGATGCACGTCGATGATGCGCAGACGGCCGCCGTCTCGCTGATGGAGCGCGCCATCGCCCGCGGCGCGTCCGACAACATCACGGTGCTCGTGGCCGATCTGCGGCCGGGCCGCACGCGTTGGTCCACCGTGCGCACGCTGCCGGGGGATGGGGTCGACCGCCACGGCCCCGCCATCACCGTGATCTCCGACCCCGACGACCCGCCGCCCGTGGTGCGCAGCGAGCCCCCGCCCGTGAAGAAGGCGGGCTGGCGCTCCATGGCAGGCACCGAACCGTAGGGCTGCTAGCCGCCTCGGAGGAAGCGCTCCGCCGGCAGCACACAGAAGCCGCGCGCGGCCGCGTGCTCCCACCGCACCCGCAGCACGGGCAGGTGCGCGTGCCCGCGCGGTGCACGATCGAGGGCCTGACCGCAGGCGTCGAGCTTGTGTGCGCCGGCGGCATCGCCCGTGGTGCACACGCCGAGGCCCGCGTAGATCGTGCCCGGGTTGGCCTCCACGGGCCGGCACAGGTAGGTGCCGGGCACCTCGAACACGCCCACCACCCAGGCGCCCTTGGGCGCATCGGCACGCCGACGCACGCCGAGCGCCTGCAGCAACCTCCCAAGGGAGGGCTGCTCAGCGGCGATCCAGGCGCGCAGCACCTCGGTGGGCACCACCGACATCGACGCGCGGGCCGCGACCCTTCCCCCCGCCGGTGCCACCCACGCCATCGACACGGCGGCCTGGGGGTTCAGCTCGGGGGGAGGGGTGCAGGCGGCGGGCTCCGCAGCGCGAAGCCCACCGACCAGGAGCCAGAAGATCAAGGCTGGAAGGCCGACTTCGCCTTCACGTCGAGCGTGAGCTCTTCGCCGCCGAGCGTGTAGACCAGGGTGCCGAGGAGCTTGATCTCCTCACCGGCGGGGATCTTCGAGAACATGCAGTCGGCCAGGATGGTGAACCCGAGGGTGCCATCGGAGGACTTCTCGACCGTCTCGGAGCGCGCCACGCACACGCGGCCATCCTCACCCTTCACGCCCACATCGTAGGAGTTGATGACGAGGCCCTTGGTGGTGTTGTTCTTCACGGCGACCGGGACGTGCAGCTTGCCCGCGGTCTCGGCATCCTTGGAGCCCGCGAAGGTGGAGGGACCCCAGGTCCACTCGAGATCCGGCGCGGGTGCGGGCGCGGCTTCGGCGGCGGGCTCGGGGGCGGCCTTCTTGCAGCCAAGGACGAACAGGGGGGCGGCGACGAACGCAAAACGGATCAGGGTACGCATGGGTCCTCCAAGAGTTCACGGCGCGTCTAGCGCGTCCGAGGGCCAGAATCCAGCGGGCGGCCCGGTGATGTCAGGGAGATGTTGGAGGCAGCGGGGGCGGTCCCAGGCGCGCCGCGAGCTCAGGCACCTCCCGCACGGGCTTCCACGCCGCCCAGCCCGGCTGCCACACCAGGTGGCTCGCCAGGGGTGCCGCCAGCACGGCCGCCACCACCTCGTCGGCCGAGGTCTCCTGCTGACCGGCCGGCCCCGCGTGGTGGTAGCGCACGATGCCTGCACCCGGCGGCAGCGGCGGCGGCGTGGCCTTCACCGGTGCCGTGGGCTGCGCGAGCGCCGCGCCCATCGCCTGACCCATCGCAACGCCCACGCCCATGCCCACGCCCGCGCCGCCTAGCCCTGGGTTGGCTGCAGCCGTCTGCATCGCTTCCGCCGCCTGGAGCTTCGCGTAAGCATCCAGATCGCCGAGGATGCCCATCTTGCTGCGCGCATCGAGCGCCGCCTCCACCTCGGGCGGCACGGAGACGGAGGAGATCACGAAGTCGGTGAGGGTGAGGCCGTAGGAGGACTGGAAGGTGCCATCCATGCGCGCCCGGATGCGCTCGCCCAGCGTCTCGTAGTGCAGCGCCAGATCGAGCACCGGCACCTTCGCTTCTCCCAGCGCGCTCACGAAGGCCGCCACCACCCGCTGACGGAGCTGATCCGCCAGCTCTTCCGTGGTGAACCGCCCATCGGTGCCCACCAGCTCGCGCAAGAACAGCGCCGGATCCGTGACGCGGAAGCTGTAGGTGCCGTGTGCCCGCACCCGCACCGGACCGAAGTCGGCATCCCGCATCGGCACCGGGGCCGACGTGCCCCAGCCGTTCGCCGTGAACTGCCGCGTGGACACGAAGAACGCGTCGCCCTTGAACGGCGTCTCGAGGCCGTACGCGATGCTCTCGAAGAAGTTGCGGAGCGGCGCGTTGGGCGTGTCGAGCGTGTAGGTGCCGGGCGCGAACACGTCCGACAGGCGGCCCCCATCGAGGAACACGACGGCCTGCGCCTCGCGCACGATCAGGCTGCTGCCATCCGTGAACGCCTGGTGGTGGATGGGAAAGCGCCACACGATCGTGTCGCCGCCATCATCGACCCACTGCACCACATCGAGGAACTGCGCCCCGACGCCCTTCGTGATCCGATCCCAGATGCCCATGTGAACCTCGCGCAAGCCCCATCGGTATCCCAAGGGGGGTACGGCCGCATCGGAGGTGCGGGTGGTCGATGCCGCAGCTACCTTCCCGAGCGGGAGGTGGGGTGCTGCTGCTGCTCGTCGCTGCTGCGCTCGCCGTGGACCTGCCCCAGGAGGCACCGGTCGAGCTCGTGCGCGTGGCCGACCCCGCTTACCCGGGCGCCATCGCCCACACGGCTGTGGGCTCCTTGCTCGAAGCCCCGCCCACGGATGGCACGCCCTGGCACTACGAGACGTTCGCCGTGCCCGACGGCTGGCCCGGCGACAGCGCCGCCAGCGTGGTGGGTGCCCCGGCCTGGCACGCTGCCGGCTGGCGCGGGGCCGGCGTGCACGTGGCGGTCTTCGACGTGCAGTGGAACCTCGGCAACCCGCTGCCCGACACCCTGGCCGACAGCACCACCGCCGACTGCTTCGCCCACCTCTCGTGCGACGTGCCGTTCGAGGTCGTGGCCCCGCGCTTCGCCGGCGAGCTGGGCGCTCACGGCGTGGCCTGTGCCCAGGCGGTGCGCGATGTGGCGCCCGATGCCCGCATCTCGCTGGTGCGGGTGATCGGCTACAGCACCCTGGCCTCGGCCGTGGACTGGGCGATCCGCAACGACGTCGACGTGATCTCCATGTCGCTCTCGTTCTTCAACGACTCGTTCTACGACGGCGGCGGCCCCTTTCGCGTGCTCGCCGAGCGTCTCGCTGCCCACAACATCCTGCTCGTCACCTCCGCCGGCAACTACGCCCGCCAGCACTGGTCCGGCCGCTGGAAAGACCGCGACGGCAACGGCCGCCTCGACTTCGACGGCACCAACGCCCTGCCCGTGGCGTTCAACGGCGGCGGCCGGCGCACCGTGTATGTGAACTGGGACGAGCACACCTCGTGTGGCGACTCCGACCTCGACGTGTGGGTGCTCGACCGATACGGCTTCATCGTGGGCCGCGGCGAGCGCGTGCAGTCGCGGTCCGAAGAGAGCTGCGACCCCGTGGAGCGCGTGCAGGCCGACGTGGCGTCCGCCGGCACCTACCAGCTTGTGGTGAAGGGTCAGCGCGTCTCCAGCGCGTGGCTGGAGGTCGACGTGCTCGTGCTCGGCGGCCAGGTGCTCGAGCCCAAGGCCGGCGGCTCGGTGGTGGATCCCGGCTCCAACGAGCTCGTGTTCACCGTGGGCGCGGTGGACGCCTGGAACTACCTCTCCAACCCCGCCGAGGGCTTCAGCTCGCGCGGACCCACCAACGGCGGCCTCAACAAGCCCGACATCGCCGGTCCCGACGGCCTCACCGATGCGGTCTACGGCACGCGCGGCTTCTTCGGCACGTCGGCCGCCACCCCTGCCGTCGCCGGCGCGCTGGCGCTGGTGCTCTCGCGCGAGCGCACGCTCACCCCCGCCGAGGGCGGCGCGCGCTTGCAGGCGTGGGCCTGGGGCCACGATGCCGGCTGGGACGACCCCGCACTGGGGGCCGGGAAGGTGCGGCTGCCGGTGCCCGGCGGCGAGGCGCTGGGGTGCGTGCGCGGGGGGGCGGGGGGTGAGCTGGCGTGGCTGCCGTTGGTGGTGGTGTGGCGGCGGAGGGGGCGGGTTCTCAACCCCCGCGAGCCCACCGGCGACATGAAGGCCCTGATGGCCGGGGAGCCGGGTGGCGACGTCCCCACGGACCAGCGGGGTGAGGGCGTGGCCGAGCCGCGAGATCCGCAGGATCGCTGAACAGGGATTCAACCCGTCACAGCCCACGATCCCAGATCGTTCTCCGCATGCCGCCGCGCTGACGTAGAACGTGCCCATGACCGACACCACGCTCCATCACCGTCTTGTGCTCAAGGTCCTCGCCGCCCTGGAGCGCCGGGGCACCGCCGCCCGGCGTGAGCTCGAAGAAGATCTCGCCGCTGCCCAGATCGACGCCAGTGGGGACCAGGTGCGCAACGCGCTGAAGGCCCTGGCCGAAGAAGGCTACGCCGTGTGCAGCGGAAGGGGGCGCGGGGCCACGTGGCAGGCCAAGGCCCGCGCGTCGCAGCAGCAACGCCAGCTCTCCGACCAGCTCGCGTTCATGTTCGGGCGTGAGCACCTGAGCTTCGCGGCCAAGACGCGCCTCACCGAGCCCTATGACCGCATGCTCCAGGCCGACGGCGAGACCGAGGTTCCTGCGGATCGGTTCCAGCGGATGTTCCACCTCATCTCGGAGCCCGCACGCGACTACAGCGACCAGGTCGACGACGTGAACCGCGTCATCGAGGCCCTGCTCAGCTACCGACGCATCACGTTCACGTGGAAGGACCAGGGGAGCCGCGAGGTCGAACCCCTCACCCTCGTTGTGTACAGGCGCGCCCTGTACCTCGCCGCCCGCAAGGGCCCGAACGAGGAGGTGAGGACGTACGCCCTCGACGGCGTGCGCGGGGTGGAGGTAAGCGAGCGCTTCGCTTACCCCGCCCCGAGCACATGGGATCCGCGTAAACACTACGGTCCGTGGTTCGGCGTGTACGTGGGCGAGAAGCGCGAGTGGTTCGTGTTCCGTTTCGACGCCGACAAGGCCGGGCTGGTGCGCGCGCGAACCTGGCACAGCAGCCAGAAGATCCTCGATCTTCCCGACGGCCGCGTGGAGCTGCGCCTGCGCACTGGCGGCCAGGAGCTTGTGCGGTTTGCGCACGAGTGGGGGGAGACGGTGGAGGTGGTCGAGCCGGGGTGGTTTCGGGAGCGGGTGCGGGGGGAGATCGCCGAAGCGCTGCGGAGGTATGCGGTCGGGTGAGGTGGCGAGGCTTCGAGTCGGGCATCCTACGCCCCTTGCGAGGCCCTGGTCGGCAGCCCCGGCTCCGGCACCCCGCCCGTGCTACCCTTCCCCCGCGAAACCCCCGGGGACCTCATGCGCACCTCCCTTGTCTTGGCCCTCTCCTTGGCCGCCTGCCAGGCCCCCGACCCTGCCGATCCGGCCTCCGCGGTGGAGACGCCCGACGCGCCCGCCGTCATCGAGCCGCACGGCGACCCGGTCACCGCCGGCCCCATCGTCGGCATCGAGCGCATCGACGTGCATGGCCACGCTGACGGCGGCTTCGCGCCCGGGATGGACGAGCGCTTCCGGGCCGTGCTGGACGTGCCCGAGGAGGACGTGCTCGAGGTCACCTGGACGGCATCCGATGGCACGGTGGTGTCCGAGGGGCTGGAGGTCCTCTGGACGCTGCCCGAGACCGAGGTCGCCAGCCTGGAGCTGACGGTTCGCACGGCGGCCGGCACGTCCACGAGCGGGATGCACGTCCAACTCATCTCGGTGGTGCCGGGGGCCACGGGTCGTGTGGATCCCACCTCCGATGACCACGGGAGCTTCTGCGATCTGGTGATCGACAGCTCCGACGTTCCACACATCGTGTACCGCAACGACATCCACCAGCAGTGGTGGTACGCGAAGTTTGTGGGCGGGCTGTGGGTTCGCGAGCTGATCGACGGCCCGGGCTTCGGGGTGGGCGGCCGCGCTTACTACACGTGGCCCTCCCTGGCGCTGGATCGTAACGGCGTGCCGCACGTGGCCCTGTTGAACTCCAAGGGCACCACCTACGCGAAGCGCACGGGCGGTGTGTGGACCGTGGAGACGGTCGCTGTGCCCACGGTCTACACGGGTTCGTGGCCGAACCGGGTGTCGCTGGTGCTCGACGCGGCCAACAACGACGCGCCGATCCTCGCCGACACGATCTACCCATCGTCGTCCCTCGCTGCGACGCGCATCACGCGTAAGGTCGGTGGGAACTGGACCTCATCCACCTCGGCCCTGACCTCGAACGACGATGTGCCATTCCGCGGCGGGCTGGTGTCCACGGCCTCCAACACCGTGCGCTTCGTGGCCGACGACGACGGACTGGAGGTGATCCAGTGGTCACAAGCAGGCGGCTTCACCGCGGTGAGCGCGCCGGCATCGGGTCCATCCAGTGCCTACTCCGACTACTACGACAACGACGACCGCGTGCAGCTCTTCAAGGCGGGCACAGCCTGGGGCGCGCTCTGGGAGAGCGGCCTCTCGTGGAACACCACCGGCACCACCTGGGACCTGTACGCCGTCGAGGCGTTCGTCACCTACGTGCATGACGTCGAGTGGGACGGCACCGAGCCCCGCATCGCCGTCGTCCACAGCGGGAACCTTGAGTTCATGCGCCCCGATGCGCGGGACTACTGGGGGTGGACCGTGGTGGACACCGGCGTGGACTCGGATGCCGGCGGTCCGTCCACAGCGCTCGACAGCGGCGGCAACCTGCACGCCTGCTACAGCAAGTACGACATCCTCTACTTCTTCTGATCGCGGGGGCGTCCATGCGCTGGGTCGCGCTCGCGATCCTGGCCGTCGCCTGCAACGGGGGCGAAGGGCCGGATGATGTCACCGAAGGAACGCCGCCGGTCGTCGTGATCGACGATCCGGACGACGGGGACGTGGTCAGCGATCCCGCCTCGGTGCGGCTCGTGGGCCGTGGCGACGACGCCGAGGACGGGGAGCTCGGGGACGCCTCGCTGGTGTGGTCGAGCGACCGCGACGGCGACCTCGGCCACGGCGCACTGCTCACCACAGGCCTGAGCGTCGGTGCGCACACGATCACGCTCACCGGCACCGACAGCGACGGCGACGTTGGCACCGACACGGTCTCGCTGGTGGTGCGCGGGGAGAACACGGCACCCGTCGCCACCATCCTCGCACCCGCGGACGGCTTCGTGCTGCGCGAGGGGGAGGCGCTCGTGCTGGAAGGCGCGGGCAACGACGACGAAGACGGCGACCTCCCGGGGGCCTCGCTGGTGTGGGCCTCGTCGGTCGACCGGTCCATCGGGAGCGGCACCACCGTGACCCTGCCGTCGCCCTCCTTGGGCGACCACATCATCACGCTCACCGTGGTCGACAGCGAGGGCCTCCCGGATGCCACCTCGATCACGGTGACGGTCGCGGCCGTGGGCCAGAACGTCTCCCCGCGGGTGACGATCACGAACCCCACCGACGGCGCGCAGGTCGACCCCGCTGTGTCGGTGGCGTTCGACGGCTCCGCCACGGACCCCGAAGACGGCGTGCTGCCCGGCAACCGCCTCACGTGGTCGTCGAGCCTGCAGGGCGCGCTCGGCACGGGCGAGCATGTCGACGCCACGCTCAATGCCGGAGCCCACACGATCACGCTCACGGCGGTCGATGACGACGGCCTCGCCGGGAGCCGCTCGATCCTGGTGCTGTCGAACGCGCCGGGCAACACGCCGCCCGTCGCGGAGATCACGGCACCGACGAATGGCGCGACCGTGCAGAGCACCGACCTCGTGGCGCTCGTCGGCACAGGGGTCGATGACGAAGACGGCGCGCTCAGCGGGGCGGCGCTGGTGTGGTCGTCGGACCTGGACGGGCCACTGGGCACCGGCTCCCCACTCGACGTGACCGGCCTCACGGAGGGTCGTCACCGCGTGACGCTCACGGTGACGGACTCGGCCGGCGGACTGGGTGTGGATGGCATCGACCTGTTCGTGCTCGTCCCCAACGCCCGGCCCACCGTGAGCATCACCACGCCCGCCGATGGCGCCGACTTCACCCAAGGCGACCCGGTGTCGTTCACCGCCACCGCCACCGACCCCGAAGACGGCGCGCTCACCGGCGCATCGCTCACGTGGGCGTCGAACCTCGACGGTGTGTTCGGCAGCGGCGAGGCGCTGGTGTTCAGCAGCCTCACGGCCGGCACCCACCGCGTCACCGTCACCGCGGCCGACAGCGGCGGCGCTGTGGCGAGCGACACCCACTCGGTCACGATCGACGTGGCACCGGTGAACCTTGTGCCGGTCGCGCAGCTCTCCGCAGATGCCACGGGCGCTGTCGGCGTGGCCACCACCGTAGATGCTGCGGCCTCCTACGACCCCGACGGCACCATCGTGTCCTACGCCTTCAACTTCGGGGACGGCAGCGCGGTGATCACGGGCGCGTCGTCCACCGCCGACCGCACCTGGGCACAACCCGGAACGTACACGATCACCCTCACGGTCACCGACAACGACGGCGCGACCGACGCGGCGACCGCGTCGATCGACGTCGTGATCCCGCCGCGGGTGCCCGAGGTGGCGCACGACGACACCTTCGAGCTGGGCAGCTGGTGCGCGCTCGAGGTCGACAGCAGCGACGTGCCTCACGTGCTGTACAAGCACCTCGGCCACAGCCAGGTGTGGTACGCCAAGCGCGGCGCGGGCGGGTGGACGCGTGAGCTGGTCGAGGGGCCTGGGTTCGGCGTCGGCGGTCTGGCCGGCGGTCACGGCTCGATCGCTGTGGATCCTTCAGGCGTCGTGCACGCGGCTTACTTCGCCGACGGGGAGGCCCACTACGCGCGTCGGACGACCGCCGGTGCGTGGTCCATCGAGGTGCCGGCGCTGACGCCGGCGGCGGTGCCGCTGTTCCCGATCGCCATCGCGCTCGACCCTTCCCAGGGCAACCGTCCCACGATGGCGTGGACTGTCGATGCCGCCGAGGAGGACCCCATTGTGGCCTGGCGCACGGGCGCGGGCACCTGGAGCACAAGCCGGTGGAACGCGCCGGTCTCCCAGGAGTACGGCACACGGGGCGGTCTTGCGTTCCGGGCGAATGGTCAGGCCGCGCTCTCGGTGAACGAGGACGATGTGGGCGTGCTGCTGTGGTCGGCGGCGTCGGGCTTCGGCACCTTCGAGGCCGTCATCGTCGACCAGTACGACGAGTACACGCCTGCGCCGGTGGCGTTCGACGACCAGGGTCGCCCGCTGGTTGCGCACACCGACGGCCTGTCGCACCGGGTGTCGGCGTGGGAGCTCTCGTACGTGGCGAACACCCAGCTGCGGCGCGTGGGCTTCGTGTGGGATCCTGTGGCCATCGAGCCGGTGCTCGCGTTCCAGAACGACCAGGGAAACCTGGAGATCCTGCGGCCTGACGGGCGAGACTACTGGACCTGGGACTACCAGGGCCCGATGGACAGCAGCACGGACTTCGAGATCGACGTGGAGTCGGACGGCGACGTGCGGGCGTGTTTTTTCCGGAGCGGGAACCTGGTGGTGTACTGAGGCGGGAGTCTGTTCGCGTCAGCGACGTCGCGGCACAGCGCCGAGGGGCAAGAACATGGGAGACGGTGCGGGGATGACGGGGCTTCCACCCTCTACGACCCCAATCGGAACGAACCCGAACCTCTGGTAGAAGGCGACGGCGTCCGCCTTCGCGTCCACCGTGAGGCCGACACATCCGACCTCGTCGCGCATTCGCTCGGCGAGCTCGACCGAGAACCTGAGCAAGGCCTTTCCTACACCACGACCGCGAGCGGCTTGGCTTGTGGCGAGGCGCGAGAGACGTAGCACGGGCACGGGGTAGGGTGGCAGCCGCCGCCCGGTGGGCAGGTCGTCGGCGCCCAGCTGTGCAGCGGACACGGTGACGAACCCCAGAACTTCGGTGGCCTCGGTGGCGACGTAGGTGACACCGATGTGATGCCGAAAGTGGTTCTGGCCTGCGTAGCGGTGGAAGTAGAGGTCGAGCGCTTCGTCGCCGGAGTGGAACGCCGCGCGAGGGTCTCCCGGTTGTAGGGCTCGGATCTCGACGGACATTCAGCGATCTGCAAACAGCTTGCGCATGGCCTCGGTGGGCTCGGGCGGATGCTGGAGCAGGTCGCGGACGCGCAGCGCGCTCTCGGCGTCGAGCACCATGTGCGCGGGCACGCGTACTTCGGAAGGGAGCTCCTCCAGCGCCTGGAGGTGATGACGGAGCGCCTGCTCGACGAGCCGGCCCTTAGTGACGCCATGGGCCCGAACGTACCGATCCAGTCGCTGCTTGGTGTCGTCGGAGACGTAGGCGGAGATCTGGACGTCGGCCATGGCTCACCTCTACAGGATCGTAGCATCTACGGAATGATGCGTCCATCGCACGATCGCCGGTGAGTCCCCCCTAGTCGTAGCCCTGGTACCCCTGTGCCACCGCCACATGTTCGGCGATCTTCGAGAACCCGTAGTCGCTGATCCACCGCGGTGCGCAGTAGGTCATGAGGTCCTTCGTGGTGGCCGGTAGGAACGTGCCCGTGCGCCGATCGTAGCCCTCCAGACCGATCGCGCCGTCGGCGTGGGGGTACGCGGGATCCGGGTCGTCTTCGCCGTCGCACTCGGTGTGCAGCAGCCCGTGCACGTGGCCCAGCTCGTGCAGCAGGGTCTCCTCAGAGCGCGCATCACCGAACGCGGCGCCGGCGGCGAAGTAGGCCCGTACCAGCGGCTCGCTGCCGCCATTCTCGCTGGTGCCCGTGATGCCGTCGTACGCCTCGCGGGACGCAACGCCCGAGGCGAGGGCGTAGTAGTACGTGGTCCACGGCACGCGACCGGCGATCATGTCTTGCTCTTGGATCACGCCGACCTGCACGTTGATGTCGCCCAGATCGAAGGGCTCGTCCCAGGCCTGAACTTCGGCAACCGATGTCTCCACCGCCGTGACCGGAAACGCTGCCATCAGGGCGTCACGCATGCCGTCGATCACCGCCTGCGACGTGTTGGGCGTGAACCCGTTGACCTCGAACGGCACGAAGCGGATGGCCAGAGGACCGGTCTCCACGGCGTCCAGGGGAGCCTCGCCGGACGTGGGGAAGCGCGCGTGCAGGCCGTCGTCGCCCACCAAGCTCACCACGTAGGTCGCCAGCGGCGTCATCGCTTCGGCGGGAATCTCCACCACGATGCCGCTCGTGGGGTCCTCGGAAGAGGCTGCTGCCAGCGTGCGTGAGGCCTCGTAGGTGGTGGTGGTGTCGCCCTCGGTGCGGTCCACCAGCAGCCGCAGCTCGCTGGCCTGCCAGTCGGCCGGGACGTCGATCAGGGCGCGCAGGATCGCGCTGCGGCCGGCGATCAAGGGTGCGCTGCGGTCGGACGACTCCACGGCGACGCCGTCGGCCAGCACCGGCACCTCGACGGCCTGGAAGAACGCGACCTCGCGCAGGGTGGCACCGTCGACGACGGTGGGGTCGTCGGTGCCCGGTGCCTGGCAAGCTGCAGCAACCAGAACGGGGACGAGGCGACGCATGGGTCCTTCCTGGGGGTCCCACAGGCTAGCACACGTGCCTCATCTGCCGCGTTCGGTCGTGGTACGCTGCGGGCTCCGGGGAGGTCCGATGCGCTGGTTCATGCGGCTGGGGATGGGTGCGCTCGCTGCATGCGCGGGCACGCCGCCCGACGGCACGGACGCGTTGGACACCGACACCGACACCGAGATCGTCGAGACCGACGACACCGACGGGGAGGACACGGACGACGAAGAGACCGACCTGCCGACGGACACGGTGGTGTCGTGCGGGCCCGTTCCGGCGGCCACCTCGGGCGTGTGTGACGTGACGGCCGGCACGACCGCAGCTGTGTGGTTGCGCGGCACGGTGCTCGAGCCCTTTGCGGTGCTCGAAGGCGGCAGCGTGCTCATCGACGCCGACGGCACGATCGCCTGTGTGGGCTGTGACTGCAGCGACCACCCCGCGGCTGCCGAAGCGCACAAGGTGGACTGTGCGGAGGGCGTGATCAGCCCGGGCCTCATCAACGCGCACGATCACATCACGTTTGGGGAGTCGGCACCCCTGCCTCACCCCTCGGTGGCGTATGACCACCAGCACGGGTGGCGCCGTGGCACGAACCAGCTCAGCGCGTCATCGAACCCCAGCGGGCTGGACGGCACCCGGTGGACGGAGCTTCGGCAGGCTATGGCCGGCACCACCAGCATCTCCGGGACGGGCATCGCAGCGGGGATGCTGCGCAACGCGGATCGCGCCGACGACGGCGACCTCACAGTGGTGACCTTCCAGACGTTTCCGCTGGGCGACTCCGACGCGAAGTACCGCCCCGACTGCACCTGGGCCTACTCGCACGACACCTGGACGGTCGCGAACCTGCCCGCATGGATCGGCCACGTGGGCATCGGCGTCGACGCCCGCGCTGCCGAGGAGTTCCGCTGCTTGAGCTCAGAGGTCGGAGACGCCGAGGACCTCGCCCAGCCGAGCGCGGCCTTCGCCCACGCCATCGGTCTGGACGCCGTGGCGTACGGCCAGATGGCGACGGACGAGGTGGAGCTAATCTGGTCGCCGCGCAGCGACCTCTTCCTCTACGGCCACACGGCCGATGTGCGCACCTTCACCACGCTCGGCGGCACGTTGGCGCTCGGCACGGACTGGACGTACACGGGCTCTGCGAACGTCGTCCGCGAGCTGGCTTGTGTGGATCAGTTCGACAGGGTCCACCTCGACGATGCTTTCACCGACGCCGACACCTGGCGGATGGCCACCCTCAACGCGGCAAAGGCGCTGGGCTCGCCGCATCGCATCGGCGCGCTCGTCGAGGGGCTGCTCGGCGACGTGGCGGTGTTTGACGGGAGCGCACGCACCCACCACCGCGCCGTGATCGAGGCCGGGTACGAGGACGTGGCGCTGGTGCTTCGCAGCGGCCTGCCGCTGGTCGGCGAGACCGACACCGTCACCTCGATGGAGCACGATTGTGAGGTGGTGGACGTCTGTGGCACATCGCAGGCCGTGTGCGTTGAGCGGGAGTTCGGGGCGTCCTACGCCGATCTGGCCGAGCGGGTGGAAGGAGCCTACCCGGCGTTCTTCTGCGGAGTGCCCCTCGGCGAGCCAGACTGCGTGCCCGCTCGCCCTGGCGAGTTCACCGGGGTTTCGGAGGCCGGGGACGCCGACGGTGACGGTGTGCCCGATGGCGACGACCTGTGCCCGGCGGTGTTCGACCCGGCGCGTCCTGTGGACGAGGGATCGCAGCGCGACGCCGATGGGGACGGCAAGGGTGACGCCTGCGACCCGACGCCCGTGGGGACGGACCTCGACGGCGACGGCGCTCCCAACGAGGACGACGTGTGCCCCGTCGACGAGGACGCCGCGCAGCTCGATGCCGACGCCGACGGGAAGGGTGACGTGTGTGATGCCTGCCCGGACCTGCCCAACCCCGACTCCGTGTGCGGCGGGGTGCCCATGACGATCTCCGAAACCTGGACCGCCGACGAAGAGGGCCTCGTGCTCGTGGAGGGCGTGGTGGTGGCGTCCAAGGACTACGCGATGTTCGGAGATCGCGGGGGTGTGGCGCTGCAAGACCCCACCGTGGTCGATGGGGTGCGTGCCGGCGTGTGGGTGCTGATCTACGGTCCCACGGGTCTCGCCGTCGGCGACCGCGCGCGGGTGGAGGGTCGGATCGTGGTGGACCGCAGCGAAGAGCGCTGGGTGGGCGAGGCCCTTGTGACCCGCTTGGGCACAGGAACGGCACCCGCACCCATCGTGCTCACGCCGGCCCAGGCCGCGGCGGGGGACTACGACGGCGTGCTGGCCACGGTGACCGGCACGGTGAGCGCGACCACGTACGACTGCACCGAAGACGACAACTTCTGTGATGAGACCGAGCAGTGGGAGATCGGCGGGCCCACTGGGGTGCTGGTCGACGATCGCCTGTACCTTGGGTCGGACTGGGCGGCGACGGTCGGCGACGTGCCGGTCACGGGAATCCTGTCCAAGCGTTTCGGCCGCACGCGCATCCAGCCCCGCACCGACGCCGACTTCGGGCCGTGAGCCGTTGACCGAGCCACGCTCGCCCAGCTCAGATCGCGGCAGGGTCTGGGCGAACCGCTACCGCGAGGTGCGTCAGCTCGGTGAGGGCGGCATGGGTCGGGTGGTGGAGGCTGAGGACCTGCGCCTGGGTCGTCGGGTCGCGGTGAAGGTGCTCGCGGACGCGCTGCTCCACGACCCCGAGGCACGTGACCGGTTCTTGCGGGAAGCCCGGGTGGCCGCTTCGCAGAGCCATCCGAACCTGGCGACGCTTCACGACGTGGTGGAGTCGGACGACGGCGTGTACCTGGTGATGGAGCTGGCGCCCGGGTGCAGCGTCCGCGACCGCATCGGGAACACCTCTCCTCCCGAGGTGCTGAACCTTGCCCACAAGACGGCCGCCGCACTGGCTGCTCTGCACGCGGGCGGCGTGATCCACCGCGACCTGAAGCCCGAGAACATCCACGTGGCCGAAGACGGTACGGTGAAGGTGCTGGACTTCGGCCTCGCGCGGCCCGAGCGTCCGGCCGACGCGGAGTTCCAGACCGTGGCGGGCCGGCTGGTGGGAACGCCGCTGTACATGGCGCCCGAGCTGTGGCTGCGCGTGCCGGCGTCGCAGGCGAGTGACGTGTTCGCGTTCGGCATGGTGATCCACGAGGCCGTCACCGGCCAGCGGGGGTGGCCGGGGTGGTCGGTGGCCCAGGCCTCGCCGGCGGATCTCGCCGCCTGGGCGCGCTACCCGGATGCCCTGGCGTCGTTGGTGTCCGACTGCCTGCGCGCTGAGCCGTGGGCCCGCCCGGCGGACGGTGCGGCGCTGGTGAGCGCGCTGGCCGCGATCGGGTCGGCTGTCGGGCTGAGCGAGCCGCGTGCGTCGACGCCCGTCCTCGCGGCGCGTCCGCCCCAGGACACCTGGGTGGAAGGGGTGGTGGACGGGCCCGCACCGTCGATGCCGCCCGGGGGCATGCGGCGGCGGCTCGGGTTCCTGTTCGGGCTGGGGGTCGCCCTCGCTGTGGGGGCGGGAGCGGTGGTGATGGTGCGGGGTCTCAACGACACGAGCCCGGGCACCGATGTCGCCGAGCTGCCCAACCCGGCGCTCACGGAGGCCGGTCAGCGCGCCTGGCAGGTCACGATTGACGCGTACCGCGCCGGGGATGCCACGCGTGCGCTTCAGGCGTCCAAGGCGCTGGTGGAGGCGGAGCCCGACCTCGCCGAAGCCTGGCTGCGTCGCGCGTGGACGCTGATGGTGGCTGCGGACCTAGACAGCTCGCACGAGGCGTTCGCCGAGGCCTTCGCCCGCATCGATGCGCTCGGTCCCCGCGACAGGGCCTGGCTCGAAGCGCTCGAGCCGGTGGTCGTGACCCGGCCGACCCACCGAGGTGAGGCCCAGCGTCGACACGATGCCCTCGCGCTGGCGTACCCCGACGATGCTGAGCTCCAGTTCTCGGCCGGATGGCGCTACTCCACAAGGGCCGAGCTGGAGGGCTTCCAGCGAGGATCGTCGGAAGCACTTCGCCTCGACCCCGGGTTCGCATGGGTGCACTACGCACGCGCCAAGCGTCTGCACAACCTCGGCGTGCTCGACGAGGCGGCTGCGTCGCTGCAGGCGTGCACCACCGGCGATCGCGTCGCACCCGTGTGCTTGCGCTTGCAGTCGGAGCGGGCGGCGGATGCGGGCGACTGCGCGGGTGCGCGTGCGTCGATCGAGCAGGAGCTGCGCCGCTCACCTCACGACGGCGACGCCCTCGCTCGACGCGCCAGTCTGCTGCTCGGGGAGGGTCGGCCCGCACCTGCGGTGGCCGAGGCCGACCGGATCGCAAGGGCCGCCAGTGCGGGTGTCTACGTGTCGGAAGCGGAGGCACGCGCCAAGCGAGCGGCGTGGTACGGCGACTTCGCGGGCGCCCAGGCGGCAGCGGCGCAGTGGGACGCCGAGGTGTCTGCGGAGAGCGCTGAGGCTGTGCGGACGGCGCCGAGGTGGTTTGCCGTGCGCATCGCCGAAGAGATCGGGGACCGCAACAGCGTGATCACCACAGCGGAGCGCACGCTGGATCAGCTGGGGGCGTGGAAGGCCCACCGCGACATTCGCGTTCCGGCTGCGCGCCTTGCGCCGGCGTTCTTACGTTCCTTGCTCGCCGTGGAGCAGATCGACAGCGCGGAGTTCGAGGCCCGGCGCGGAGCGTGGGAGGTGGCGCGTAAGGTCGAGGCGGAAGTCACCTCGTCGCCGCTGTGGATCCACTCCCGCGCGATGACCGCACGAACCCCAGAAGAGGCCACCGAGGCGATGCTGCTGCTGCCTTCCTTTCGGCTCGACATCGGTGTTGCGGCTGAACACTGGCTCGACCCTGAGGCTGAGCTGGCGGTGGGTCGCGTGCAGCGGCTCGTGGGCGACCCCACAGCGTCGCAGCACCTGGAGCACGTGGCCGAGGCGTGCTTGGTGGGAAGCGACCCGCTCTCGGTGGTGTACGCGCGCGCCGAGCTGGCGCGGCTGGCCGAGGCGGAAGGAGACGAAGCGACGGCGTGTCGGCGCTGGGGTCAAGTGCTCGCGCGGTGGGCCACGTCGTACCCGCCGTCGCGCACGGCGGCGGAGGCGAAGGAGCGGCGGGCGGCGCTGGGATGCGAGGGGCGGCGGGGCGAAGGCAGCGAGCCGCAGCACTGAGGTCATCTCGCCGGAGTCGTGTGGTGACCCTGCCGCGGGGGTCGGTCTACGCCCTCGACGCCCGACCCATGCCTGCGTCCAGCACGATCGAGGCCAGCAGCCTCGCCAGTTCGCCCGGTCGCCTGAAGAACGGTGAGTGGTCGCCCGGAAGCTCGTGCGCGTGGGTGGCCCGCTTCACCATCTGGCGCTGCGAGACGGTGGGACACGCGTGGTCGTCCGAGAGCAGCACGTAGCTGGAGGGCGTGTGGTGCCAGGAGCAGCGGTCGACGGGGGTGGTGATGGCGCCCGTGTGGTGTAGCGTGAGGCGGGATGCGGCCCAAGCGGCGACCTCGGGCGGGCAGTGGGCGTAGAACGCGGCGACGGCGTGGTCGGGGTGCACGCTGGTGGTACCGTCCTCGTGGGCTACGACGAACGGCGGAAGCGGACCCGGTGGCAGCAGGTGGACGAGTGCTTGGCCGACATCGGGCAAGAAGGCACCGAGGAACACCAAGTGCCGGACGTTGGGTCCGAATCGGGCCTGGGTGGTCGGCACGCCGCCGTAGGAGTGCGCGACCACGACCACGTCTCCCGGTAAGCTCGCGGCCGCGCGCTCGATGGCAGCAGCGTCGTCGTGCAGGCTGCCAAGGTCCTCGCGGCGGGTACCCATGGAGGGCAGCGCGACGGTGGCCGTTCGCAGGCCCAGGACGTGCAGCTCGGGGAGGAGGAGGTCCCAGCACCAGGGGCCGTGCCAGGATCCGTGGACGAGCAACAGGGTTGGGGACTCCATGCGCCGCTCCAAGTGCGTCAGGACAAGCCTACCGCTGAAGGGTCGGATGCGGAAGGGCCTGCGATCTTGTGAGCACAGCTCACCGCGTCGCCGTCGCGCTCCCCACAGCCACCGGCTTCGCTTCGGCTGTCTCCCCCAGCCCGAGCGTCTCCGCCAGCTTCGGGGCCATCAGGTGGAACCGGAGCTGCGCCTCCACCCGCACAACCGACCCGGGAACGGCGAAGCCCATCGCTCGGGTCTCGCCAGGCTTGAGTCGACTGTCGCGCGCCAGCGATTCAGCGAACGGGGAGGGCACCGGCTTCCCGTCGGCGTCCACGTAGACCTTGTTGAGCACTGCGTCGGGCGTGGGCGCACCGTCTGCGCCCAGGCTGGTCCAGACCTCGGCGCCGGCTGCGTCGAAGCCTCGCACCACCACCGAGGCCATCCGCCCAGGAAAACCTGTGGGGAACGCGTGGCCCGTCTGGTTCACCAGCGAGACCGTGGCGGCGCCATCCGCGAGCGTGGCCGAGAGCCCCACTGACGACGCCAGGAACGCGCCGTCGCCGGCCCAGGCGGCGTGGGGCCCCAGGAAGGCGTGCGATGCATGGTCGGCTTGTGTGGACACGACCCCGCTCGCACCGTCCACACGCGGCATGTGGCACTGCACGCAGGTGGGTCCGGGTCCGGCTTGGGCGTACTCGGGCCCGGTGGTGCAGGCGGCGGCACCCGACGGCGTGGTGGTGGCGTCGTGGCAGGCGAGGCACATCGTGGTGCCGTCGGCGAGGTGGGGGGCGGCCGGACCTGTGCCATGCACGGGGGACGCGCCAGGGGCCACGTCGCGCGCACCGCGCAGCGTGTCGGGACTGAAGGTGAGCGCCTTGGCCCCGGGACCGAGGGTGCTGTTGACGGCGGTGGCGGCGTGGCAGGTGGCACACGAGACCCCCTGCAGGGCCGCGGGCGTTGTGGGGTCGGTGGGCGACCGCGGGGTGTGGCAGGTGAGGCACTGCCCGCCTACTTCTTCACCCTGCTTGGTCATGCGCAGCGTGCGCATCGCGCCGTAGATCGGGTCGCGCTCGTGGTGGGCGCTCGCATGCATGCTCGTGCGCCACTCCTCCACGACCTTTCCGTGGCAGGCGGCGCAGGTGGTGGGGTCGTCGAAGTCCACGGAGGCGTGCACGACCTCGGGCGCGGGCGGCGCCTCCTCGGGGCTGGAGGGGAGCGAACAGCCGAGCAACCACACCAGGAGTCCTTGCACGACGCCTCCAACCGTGTGGACGTATCGCGCGCGTCGGGGTGAGGTCGGCAGATGCGGCTCACTCCAGCGCTTCCGCCAGCGCCTCCCACACCACCCGCAGGATCCGGCTGGAGCGCAGCTCCCGGTGGGCTGTGAGGTAGACGGGCACGGGAATGGGCGGCAGGTCCACGTCGACGCGGCGCATGGCGGGATCGGCGTCGCCCACGTCCTCCATCACGGCCGCGAGACCCAGGCCCGCCTTGCACAGTCCCCACTGCACGAGGCTCATCCCACACCGCACCGGCACGTTCGCTTCCGCGAGGGGGACGCCGAAGCCCTGCATCCAGCCGAGGAAGCGCTCCACCTGGGGGAAGGCGATCACGTCGGCGCGGGCAAGCTCCTCGCGATCGACCCGGCCGCCGAGGCGCACCGAGGCCAGGTACGCAGGGGTGGCGTAGAACCACGCTCGGCGATCGCGCATCCGTTGGGAGATGAGCTCCGGCTCCGTGCTCGCGAAGTGGCGAACCGCGATGTCGGCCGCCCGACGCTGGAGGTCTTCCACCTCCGACGATGCCAACAGCTCCACCTGCACGCCGGGGTGCTCCCGGCGAAGCCGCAACAGGGCAGGCGCCAGGAGGTGGGCGCACACGAGGTCGCTGGCCGTCACCTTGACCAGCCCCGTGAGGGAGGCCGACCGACCGGCTGCCGCGAGCGACAGCCGTGCTGCTGCGGTCGCCATCTGCTCCACCTCGACAGCAAGCGCGCGCCCGGCCGGCGTCAGCTCCAGCCGCCCGCCGATGCGCTCGAACAGGGCCACCGAGAGCTCGGCCTCCAGGGCCGCCACCTGCCGTCCCACGGTGGGCTGGGTGGCCCCGAGGCGACGCGCTGCGGCCGAGAGCGAGCCGGCTTCCGCCACCGCCAAGAAGGCGCGGGCCCGGTTCCAGTCGAAGGTGGTCGCAGAGGGTTCCATGCGTTTTTGCATAGCATCTCCACAACAAGTGGGCCTTTCGGGGCGTCTGGTGGCGTCCTACATGCACGAAACAACAAGGAGTCCCCATGACCCCCACTTCTCTCCGTCGTGTCTGCGTGGTCGGCGCGTCCGGCAAGCTCGGTCAGTACATGGTGCAGCAGCTGCTCGACGCCGGCGTGGAGGTCGTCAGCGTCTGCCGACCCGAGAGCGTTGGGAAGCTTGCCCGCTTCGGCGACGCCCTGAAGGTTCACCCCGGTCGCACCGACGATCGCGAGGTGATCGCCCGCGCTGTGGCCGGCTGTGACGGCGTGCTCACCGTGCTCGTGCCTTGGGGGGTGCGCGGCTACGCCACCGGTACAGCCCGCGCCGTGTTGGACCATGCGGAGCCCGGTGCGCGGCTGGTGTTCAGCTGCGGCTGGCACATCACCCGGGACGGCCTCGACCGGTACAGCCTCCTGCTACGCCTGATCGTGGCGCTGTTCGGCCCGATCGCGCGCCTGCTGCGCGTGGCCGACCTCGACGATCAGGTGCGGGCCTGCGACGCCGTGTTCGCCAGCAACACCGCGTGGACGGTGGTGCGCGGCAGCGATCTGCGGGAAGGTCCGAGCGAGGGCCTGCCGGTGTGGGCGCGGCATGTGGGCGATCCGGTGCTTCGCCGCAACCTCACGCACCGCGTCGACTACGCGCGGTTCATGGTGCACGCGCTCACCGACCCGGAGCTGGTGCGGGAGGCGCCGGCGATCAGCGGACGGGAGGTCGCGGCGGCGTGAGCGCAGGGACGGTGTCGGAAGTGTGGGGGCGGACCTCGTCGGGCCGCTGGACAGCCACCAGTTCCGCACCATATTGGAACCGTGGAGGTGAGCGTGTCCTCTCTGACGCTCAAGGACGTTCCCGATGCCCTGCTGAACCGCTTGCGCGCGCTGGCGGCAGCGGAACGGCGCAGCCTCAACCAGCAGGCGATCGTGCTGCTGGAGGGAAGCCTGGATGCACAGGAGGGTGCCAGCGTTCGTGCCGAGCGGCAGATCGCGGCCTGGCGGGAGCTCGCCGGCGGGTGGGTGAGCACAGAGTCATTTGGCGACGAAGTCGCTGCCGTGATGGAGGCTCGCTCGCTCGGGCGTGACGTCGACCTGTGAAGGTGCTCGATTCCGATACCTGCATTGGCATTCTTCGAGGACGACCGGAGGTGCTCGATCGACGCGCATCGGAGACCGACGAGGTGGCGACCACCTGGGTCACCGCAGCTGAACTGTTTTACGGCGCGGCCCGGTCGGCGCGACCCGACACGAACGCCGTGATGGTGGAGCGATTCCTGCTGACCCTGCCGGTGCTACAGCCCGACCTCGCGAGCGCGCGCCTCTTCGGGGAGGTGAAGGCGCGACTCGCATCCCAGGGCCACCTCGTTGCGGATGCCGACTTGTTCATCGCGGCCCTCGCGCTGAGCCGCGGTGCCACCGTGGTCACAGGAAACCGAAGGCACTATGCCCGCGTGGTCGGTTTGGCTCAGGAGGACTGGCTGCGCGGGTAAGCTGGTCGTGGATTCCATGCTCCGCTCACCGGTGCTGCGCGAACCTCAGTTCTCCCACTCCCCGCCCATCGGCTGGGTTCGACGCGCGGTCTCCACGCCGTTCCACGTCTCCACGACCTCCACGATGCTCCGGTTCGCATCCAGGTGGTACTGCAGGATGCCGGTGGACTTGGCACCCTTAGCGTCGGTGGCATCGGCCACGACCCGCACCCAGGCGTGACCGGGCTTCTCTTGGTTCGCAGCCGCACGCTCGATGAGGCTCTGGATGAGCGCGGCCTCGTGGGGCGTCTGGATAATGAACCGGCCGTGATCTTTCACGCTGCCTCCCTGTGCCCACAACCTACAGGACGGGGCGGGGGCGTCGCAACCCCAGGAGGGTCAGTCGTCCTCCTCCACCGGCGGCGGCACCACCGGCATCGTGTCGATCGCCAGGCGTACCTCTCGGCTCATGATCGGATCGCCGGGCGTGGTGCGGAAGTCCGATGGCTCTTCGGTGGCCTGTGCTTTGGGAAGCCGGCGCTTTCCCGGCGGCCACGGGAGCAACATCGGCACGGTGCGCTGGTAGGCGGCGTACGACGGGCGGCGAACCAGCTGGCGACGCTCCATCAGGGGGATCGAGATGAAGCGGAAGAGGGCGGCCATCGCCACGGCTCCACCCACGGTCCACCACGCGCTCTCGGTGGCGGCCACGCCGAACAGCCACACACCCCACCAGAACAAGATCTCGCCGAGGTAGTTGGGGTGCCGTGACCACCGCCACAGGCCCTCGTCGATGGAGGCCTCAGGGTCTTGGTTGGAGCGGGCGAACGCACGGAGCTGACCGTCGGCCGTGGCCTCGAGCACGGTGGCACCGACGCACACAAGCACGGCCACGAGGTCGAGGAGCTGCAGCGGCGAGTCGGTGGTGACCGCCACGTAGGCGGGTCGCAGCGCGAGGAACACCAGCAGCGTAGGCATCATGTGGATGCCTGCCAGGTTCACCAGCGGGTAGAACCAGCCCGTCTGCTGGGCGATCCGCACGTAGCGCCAGTCTTCATCTCCGAGACCCTTCCAGCCCGTGGCCCAGTTGGTGGTGAGGCGCGTGCCCCAGAATGCGATGGCGCCCAGGCAGCCGGCCTGGCGAATGGGGTTGGCGTCGGCGCCCGCCATCACCGACCAGTAGCCGACGAGGAGGATGGGTCCGACGCTCCAGTAAGCATCGTAGAAGCTAGCGTTTCGGAATGCGGTGCTGAAGGCGAACACCACGAGGGTGGCGGCGACGGTGGCCACGCCGCCGGCCAGGTAGCCATCGGACACCGGGACGGCACCGGCCGCGAGGATGCCCACGCAGAACGCCGTGAAGTAGGTCACGACGATCCAGGTCATCCCCTTCCAGAACGCGACTTCCGCTTGCAATGCCCACCTTCCGGGCCCACGCTATCACGGCGCGCCCGCGAAACCGCCGCCGGCTAGAGGTGCAGTTCGGGCAGGGGGATGGGGATGAGCGTGGTCGATGCGGTGGCACCGTCACGGTTCGCGGAGTGGGTCGATCGCAGGCGGGTGGCGGTGGTGTTCCTGGGCGACGGTCCCAGCACGCCGCGCTCGGGCGAAGTGGTGCGCGGGTTCGATCTCGCGCTCGGCGAAGCGGTCGCGGTGGGATGGGTCTCGCGCGCTGCCACCTCCGACCTCACGTGGTGGAGCCAGCAGTGGCGCACAGGTCTGGGTCCTTGTGACCCGAAGGCGATCCCCGCAGCGGGGGTGTGGCTGTTCGTCGACGGGCTGGTGGCGGCCTACCACCCGTTTCCCACCTCGCTGAGCGCGGCCAATGCGTGGTGGTCGGTGCGCACGCATGTGCTGGAGAAGGCGCGCTTCAAGCTGATGGCGAATGATGAGCCGTTCGCCACCTCGGGGCCTCGCTCCGATGCCCCGCCGCCCGAGGCCCCGCGGAAGGCCGCACCGCCGCCGGGCGGTCCCTACGCGCTGCTGGAGGTCGACCCAGGCTGCACGGATGCCGAGGCGCGGTCGGCTTTCCTCACGGCCATCAAGCTCAACCACCCTGATCGTGTCGCGCACCTCTCGGTGGCGCTGCAAGACTTCGCGCGCGAGCGCACGCAGCTGATCCTCACGGCGTGGGCCACGATCAAGAAGGAGCGCGGCGTTCGATGACCCAGGTGGAGCTGGCGGAGCGCTTGGTGACCGACGCCGCCGGCGCGCTGCACCGCTACGGACTGCCCGCGCACCGGCTGGAGCGCACCCTCTTGGAGATGGCGGCCAGCCTGGGCCTCGAGCTGCGCGTACTGGCCACGCCCACCGCGCTCACGCTCGCGTTCGGGTCGTTTGGCGAGCAGCGCTTGGTGCTGATGCGGGTGGAGCCGGCCGGTCTGGATCTGGGACGTCTGGCGGCGCTGGACGCCGTGGTGCGCGAGCTCACCCATGGCACGCGGGATCCGGCCACGGCGCGAGAGGCCCTGCGGGCCGTGATCGAAGCACCGCCCCTGTGGTCGCCTGTCCTGCAGATCGGGGCGGGCCTTCTCACCAGCGCAGGCTCCGCCGTGCTGTTCCGCGGGAGCTGGGCCGATGTGGTGTTGGCGGCGGTGCTCGGGGCGGCTGTGGCGGCGGCGGGGGTGTTCACCACGCACCTGTCGCGCCTCGACCGCGCCCTGCCCGTGTTCGCCAGCTTCTTCGCGATGGCGGTCGCGCGGCTGGCCTCCACCGTGTGGCCCGATGTGCACGCGTTGGTCGTCACGCTGTCGGCGGTGATCGTGATGCTGCCGGGCCTGAGCTTCACGCTCGCGATGGTGGAGCTTTCCAGTCGGCACCTCGCATCGGGCACCGCACGACTTGGCGCTGCGAGTGTGAGTCTGCTCCAGCTCGGCTTGGGCGTGGCGCTGGCGCGTGCCGTCACCCCCACCACGCCCGAGGTCGTGGGCGTCGCGCTACCGGCGTGGGCTTTGGCCCTCACGCTCGCCACGATGCCGCCGGCGCTGGGCGTGCTGCTGGGGGCCCGTCCGCGCGATCTGGGCACGATCACCGGCGCGAGCCTCGCCGCCTATGCGGGCACCACCGGCGGCGCGCAGCTGCTGGGGGCCGATCTGGGCCCGGGCGTCGGTGCGTTCGCGCTCGCGCTGGTGGCGAACACGTGGTCGCGAGCGCTGGACCGTCCGGCCGTGGTGCCGATGACCGCGGGCATCCTGATGCTCGTTCCGGGTTCGTTCGGGGTCCGGAGCATCGCCCTGTTGCTCGATGGTGACGTGCTCCTCGGGGTGGAGCGTGCGTTCGCGATGGTGATGGTCACCACGGCGCTGGCGGCAGGTCTTGTGCTGGCTTCGACGCTGCTGCCGGCGAGGCGCTCCCTCTAGCGTGCCCGCTGCAGCACCCACCGCTCTTCGTGGGCTGCGCCGCCGCGCTGGCCGCTCGCGACCACCTCGATGCCTTCGCCGCTGCGGCGGTAGGTGATGGTCTGAGGGAACGCGTCGACCTCGGCGGCGAACACCACCTCGCCGTCCCCGAGCGACACCTGCTTGTAGGCCACGATCGCTTGTCCATTGGGCCAGGCATGCAGCCGACGTCCGCCCGGACCCTCCACGATCGCGAGCGCTTCGGCGTAGACCAGCACGCGGTCGCCGACGTAGCCCGAGCCGAGCAGCGAGCCGTCCGCGAGTGGCATCCATCGCTCGGTGGTGGTGAGCTCGCCCTCCTGGGCGCGTGTCCAGTCGCCCACGAGCCAGGCCAGCTCATCGGCGGGCGCAGGGCCGGCGGCGGGCGTGCAGCCCAGGAGACCGGCGAGGATCAGCGTGAGCACGCGCCCACCTCTCCCAGGCCGCCCGCCGACGTGCCCGCGACGGTGACCAGCGCGTCACGGACGGCGTTGGCGAAGGTCTCGGTGCTCTCGGCCGCGACAGCGTCTTTCGGACCGTTCGGATCGTGGCCCGGCGCACGACGGGTGGTCTCAAAGCTCACAGCGGCTCCGAAGGCCGCGCCTCCTGCGCACGACCACCGCTCCAGCAGGAGGGTGACGGGCTCTTTCGACAGGCCCAGTCGCGCCAGCGCCCACCGCTCGGAGCGCACGGCGACGGGCGCGCCCTCCAGCTTCATGTCGAGCTGCTCGCCGAGCCAGGCCGCGTCGTGGGGGAAGGTGCTGCCGGGCTCGGCGTCGGCCGCAGCCAGCTCCGATAGGGACTCGAAGGCCGGGTGCCACCCGTCGGCCCGCGCATCGTGCGTCTCCACCAGTCCGCGGAACGTGAGGCCCGCGCCTTCGGGACGCTCACCTGGGCGCTCGGCACCGGTCCACGTGCGCTCAGCAAACCACCGATCGGGGGCCGCTGCGCAGGGTCCGTCGGCCCAGCGCTGCCAGACGGTGACCGCACCGTCGGCCTGCGGCCACACCGAGGCATCGCGGCACTTCCACGGCGAGACCGCGTCCAGCACCTTACGCTCGGGGCGCTTTCGCTTCGTGGCCTTAGCTTCGTCGTCGGCTTCATCGAGCGCGTAGGCTCCGAGCGCAGACACGAGCAGCGCGCGCACGGCCTCCGGATCGGCATCGGCCGCTACCGGCACCACAAAGCGCACCGCGTGCACCACCGGCGCGCGCCGTTCGCCGCCCTTGGCCTTAGCGACCGGAGCGGCGGATGCCGGAACCGGGGCGGGATCGACGCCCCCGCAGGTGCAACCCGCTACCACGGCCAAGATCCCCAGCGCGCGTGCCCCCATCCCCACTCCCTTGCGTCGTGACGCCGTTCGTAGCACGTCAGACGGCCCGGAGGGTCGGTGCGACCTCGCCTTGTGCTCTTCGACTTCGACGGCACCCTCGCCGAGACGCGTGATGCCGTTGCACGCACGGTGAACGCTTCCCTGCATGCGCACGGATGGCCCAGGCTGGCGCCGTCGGTGATCCACGGCCTGATGGGTGCGCCGCTGGCGCGCTGCTTCGAGGTGGCGATCCCGCCCTACAAGCGCCCTGTCGACGTGCGGCCAATGGTGGTGTGGTACCAGGAGCAGTTCGCGACGCTGGGTGCGCCTTGGGTCACGGCCTTGCCGGGTGCTGCAGCGGCCGTCGAGGACGCCCGCGCCGCGGGCTTAGGCGTCGGCATCGTTACCAGCCGCGAGATGAGCACGCTTCAGCCCCTGCTCGATCAGCTCGGCCTGGTGGGACCGTGGGCGACCGTCGTCACCTGCGACCGTGTGGTGATGGGGAAGCCCCACCCCGAGGCCGTTTTGATCGCGCTCGGCGAGGCCGGGGTCGACGCGAGCGAGGCGTGGATGGTCGGCGACACCACCTTCGACATCGAGATGGCGGTCGCTGCGGGCGTCTACGCGGTGGGCGTCACGTCGGGCTCGCATGATGCGGCGCAGCTGGCTGGGGCCGGTGCCGATCGCGTGGTGGGCGGGGTGGGCGAGCTGATGGCGTCCTTGCAAGCGTAGGGCGACGAGCCCGAGGAAGTGAGCGCAGCTTGCCCTGATTGAATCCGGCGCTAGAACATCCTCCCGGAGGTCCGATGTCCCTCACCCGCCTGCTCGTGGATGCGTCGATTGCCGAGATCGGCGCGTGGCTCGATGGCATGAGCCACGAGACCCGCATGGAGGCGATGAGCCACACCACGCCGGCCGAGCAGAAGAAGCTGTGGTCGCTCGCGGCCGATGCACCGCCGCTGACGATGGACTTCTTCGTGCCTTCGCACGTGCCGCCGCTCACGCCAGTGGTCCACCACGGCCGCAACACGCTCCCCGCGTTCAAGAGCTTCCGCAAGCCGATGATGCGTCCGGCCGATGGGTCGAAGCGGCTGTTCGGCTACAACGACTCGCCCACCGGCTGGCTGCTCGGCCCCGGCTACTTCGTGAACCATGCCACGGCCGGCAACGCCGACTGGGAGGCCCGCGGCGCCTGGGTGGTCGACTACTTCCAGATCCCCGATGGCCCCGTGGTGAGCGGCTGGCCGCCGGTGAAGCCCAACAGCTCGGGCCTTCAGGTGCTCGTCTACCACAAGACCCGCGACTTCATGCGGCGCGTCTCGTCGCACGTGAGCATCGGCGCGGCCTACAAGGTCGAGAAGGCCATGGGCGCTTACTTCACGCTCCTTCGCGAAGACCGCTAGCCGCATGACGGCAGCTCGCCCGCCCGGCCCGCCCACCACCTGGACCGAAGCCCAGTGGGCCGAGCGTCTGTCGCCGGAGTCCTTCGCCGTGCTGCGCCACGCGGGCACCGAGCGTCCGTTCACCGGTGCCTACTGGAACACCACCGCGCGCGGCATCTACGCCTGCGCCGGCTGCGACACGGTGCTCTTTCGCTCCACCGCTAAGTTCGACGCCGGCTGCGGCTGGCCAAGCTTCTTCGAGCCGGTTGCCCAGGGTGCGCTGGTCGAGCGGGTCGACACCACCCACGGCATGCGCCGCACCGAGGTGGTCTGTGGCTCCTGCAACGGTCACCTGGGTCATGTGTTCGACGACGGACCGCCGCCCACCGGCCTGCGCTACTGCATGAACTCGGCCAGCCTGCGGTTCACCGCCGACTAGGGCACCAGGTCGCCCACCACCAGCTCGCCGGGCGCCAGCGGCTCCCCATCGGGCCTGCGACCCCGGCTCGTGTAGGTGACGCCGTGATCGGGGTGCACGAACGGCACGTGCACGAACGAGGTGACGTTGCCCAGCTCCCACCCTTCCAGCGCACCGCAGAGCTCGGCCTGCTCAGCCTGACAGTCGAGCCCCCACCAGGCCCGCACACAGGCCACGGGCCTCGGTAGCGCCGCAACCGCGTCGTCCCAGCTTGCCGAGGCGTCTACCCCCAGATCCACGGCTTCGTGACCGTCCGCGTCGGGCACGAGCGCGAACCAGTGCGCCAGCTCGGGGGCTCGACCCCACACGAAGGCCGGCGTCAGCAGCGCACAGTGCGGGTGTGCATCCGACCACGCAGCGAGGGCGCGCACCTCCTGCTGGCTGGATGTGTTCGGTGCCGTCCACGTGGGCACGCCTTCCAGCCGCAGACCCGCCAGCGCGCCTGCCACGCCGACAGGCACAATGGCCCACCACAGCGCCCGCGGCGGCGAGGTCGCGCGCGCCCCCAGTGCCGCCAGCACCAGCAAGATCGGCAGCAGCACCAGCGCGTAGCGAACGATCTCCCACGGTGCGGCCCAGGTGCCCGAGTGCAGCCCGACGCCGCCGTGCGCGGCGATGCGCATCGTGCCCGCGAGCACGAACAGCAGGCCCACCAGCCAGCCCTCGGTGAGCGGTCGCCGAAGCGCCTCGCGCATCCCCACCAGCACGAGCCACGCGAGCGCCGGCGTGAGCGTGAACGCCAGCAGCCACAGCACGAGCCCAGCCTCTTGGACGTGCCACGGGTGCAGGCCCCCCACCACCCAGCGCAGCGCAGGCCACTCCGACGACGACGGGGATGCCGGGGCCGGCACCGCCCACGACACGCCCACCACGCCCACGACCGCCAGCCCAGCGAGCCACGGCCAGCGCCACAGCACCGCGAAGCCCGCGTCCAGCGACGCCCCGAGCCTTGCGTTCCACCCCGGCAGCGCCGTGCCCATCGCGGCCATGCCCAGGCCCACCGACCACGCGAGCCCCTCGGGCCGCACCATGGGGAGCAAGCCCGCCACCAGCAGCGCGAGGCCGATCCCCGCCAGTCGACCCCAGCGGCTCGCCGACGCCGACGCGGCCCACCCGAGCCCGCTCACCGCGAGCAGACCGAGCAGTGCCAGCAGGGGCGCCGCCGTCTCGGAGCGTGCTGCCAGCAACGTGCAAGGCAGGAGCAGCGCGTGCAGGACCAGACCCCACCGCGTGGCCCCGTGCGCCACGACCACCCGCGCCCACCCGACCAGAGCGAGGAGGAACCAGCCCACCAGCACGGCGTTGAGCCCGAGGATCGTGCGCCAGGTGAGCACGCCTGGGAAGAACCAGCGGTGCCACAGCTCATCGCGCAGCGGCGCCGCATCGAGAGCGGCCCCGGTGACCTCACGCAGGTGGTGCGACGTGAACCCTTCCCGAACGGGCACGAAGGCCCACACCGGCAGCGAGGGGGCGAGCGCCACGCACGCGGCGGCCCAGGCGCCTGCGAGCGCCACCAGCGTGAACGGCCAAGCCCACGGCAGACGACCGCGCGCCACAGCGTCCACCACGACCACGCCGAACAGCGTCATGGCCGCTACATGCAGGTCCACGAGCAGCAAGAACGGGAGCATCCTGCCCCTCCCCGCTGATCAGGCCTCGCTACGAGGGGCCGCCGTCGGTGTCGACCAAGCAGTCGCCCGCATCGGAGCCCAGCGGCGGGCAGTTGAAGTCGGGGTTGCCCCAAGGACGCACCTGGCCGTCATCGCAAGCACCGTCGCCGAGCCAGCCGGCATCCCAGCACACGCCGTTGCAGTCGCGGGCTTCGAGCACGCTGGGGCAGGGGGTGTCGTCGTAGTCGGTGTCGGTGTCGGGCGCGGGAGCGGTGTCGATCGCGCAGTCGCCGCCATCGAACGAGAAGGACTCGCAGTCGAAGTCGGCCGGGGTGACCGTGCCATCATCGCAGGTGCCATCGCCGACGAGCAGGCCGGACGAGAAGCAGGCGCCGTTGCAGTCGGGCACTTCGCCGGGGAAGCTGCAGGGACCCTGCGGATCGGTGTCGACTTCGCAGTCGCCGCCATCGAGAGCGAACGCCTCGCAGTTGAAGTCGGCCTGAGGAGCCGGGCCATCGTCGCAGAAGTTGTTGCCCACGAGCGTGGAGGAGAAGCAGACGCCGCCGCAGTCGCGCTCCCAGCCGACTCGGCAGGGGGGCGGCTCGGTGTCGGTGTCGGTGTCGCTGTCGGCGGTGTCGGGCGGGGGGACGAAGCCGGTCTCATCGGTGTCGGTGTCGGTCGTCTCGGTGTCGGTGTCGGACTCGCCCGAGTCGCCGGTCTCTTCCAGGGTGTCGGTCTCGTCGGTGTCGGTGTCGTCGACGGGCGCGTCCTTGGGCGCACAAGCACCCAGCACCACCGTCATCATCAGCACGCGCCACGACATGCACCCTCCACCGTCTTCCGGCGTAACCCGTCGACTACTTCTTGCGCGGGCTCGGCGTGAGCGCGACATGCCTGTAGTCGGCTTCTCCGACGAAGCCCTTGCCCGGCGACCAGTTCGCATCGAGCACCTCGGTGACCACCCACGAGAGCAGCAGCACCTTGAGCGCCTCGACCTTGTCGAGCTCCTCTTCGCCTTCTTCCCGCTCGGACTCGAACAGCACCATCGCGGCTTCATCCACGATGTGCGCCTGGGCGCGATCCGTGAGGGCGTAGAAGCGCTCCAGGAAGCCATCGTCGAGCGGGAGCAGGCCGCCCACCTGGGCGCCGATGCGGGCTTCGGCGGCGCGCACATCGTCCCACGTGGCGGTCTTGAGACGACCGCCGGCCAGCTCGAACATCCGGGCGATCACACCCGTCATGTAGATGCAGACGCCGGTGGTGGCGGGGTTCATCTGCTTCTGGTTCTCTTCGATGAACCGCGTGAGCCGGCGCTGCTCCTTGATGAGGCGCTGCAGCGACGTGGTGTGCTGCTCGGCCTGATCCGCCAGCATGTCGGACCATTCGTGCACGGTGGCGCGGGGGATGTGCGGGTTCATCGAAGCTCCGGATTCAGCGAGGGCGTAGGGACCCGGCGTTCTACCCGACCCAGCCTCGTGCTGCACCCTCACCAGGACGCGTCGTCGAGCTCGATCTGGTACATCTCGCAGCGTGGATGCGGGGGGAGGCGACGTCGCAGGCTGAGCGCTTCGCCAGCTGCCAGCGCGCCGAGCTCCAGCGTCCACGACTTCTCGCCGCAGGTGACCTTCGCCGCCGAGCTCGCCAGATCCCGCGTGGCCCGGCTGCTCAGATCTGCCTCCACCTCCACCCGCCCGCCCGGGAACCGCACGAAGCGGGCCTCCAGATCCACGAACGGGCGCACATCCAGCCGACGGTTGAAGCGCATGCGTGGCGCGAACACCACGGCGCGCCGGTCGGCGTCGATCGTGACGTTGAACCCGCCCGTGACGTTGAGCCCGAGCAGGCCGCTCACCTCGTCGGACTCGCAGTCGGCGCACTCGGTGATCGCCACGCCCGTGATGGGCAGATCACCCAGCCACACCTGATCCAGCAGCACCACGGCGGAGGTCTTTTCGCCGTTGGCCGTGTTCAGCGTCAGCGTGGGGGCGTTCGCACCCGGCGCGATGCCCAGCTCGGCCAGCAAGCGTGGTGGCAGCGTGGTGTAGGTGGCACCGGTGTCGAGCATCATGAAGGTCTCGATCTCGCGGCCGCCGTTCTGGAACACCACCGGCACCGCGAGCCGCCGGCCTTCCCCTTCGTAGGGCAGCTCGATGGCGTCGTCGGGCAGAGGCGCGGCCACGGGCGGTGCTTCCAGCACCACCTCCAGGGCTTCCGGCACCTGCGCCACCGCCAGGTCGGGCTCGTCGGGGAGCACGTCGGCCAGCCGCCTGGCCATGCCCGCGCCTTCCGGATCGCGGGTGAGCAACGCAACGCCCGTAGCGACTGCGTCGCGGCGCTCTCCCGGGAAGTAGACCGGCATCACCAGCAGCAGCAGCATCGACCACAGCGCCGCCACCACCGCCGAGCGCGCCAGCCGGGGCCGGTGCATCACCATGCCGGCCAGCAGCGCGGGTCCGAACACCACCGTGGTGGCCGACGCCGCCACAGCGAAGGCCTCCCCCTGCCGCGCCACGCCGAGCCCGATCATCGCGGCCCACGCGAGGCCCGAAGGCACACACGCCAGCAGGACCAGCGGCCAAGCCTGACGGTCGGTGAGGTTCAACGACATTGCGCTCCGACCTCGGGCTGGGCTAACGACGCGCCCACGGGGATCCCATGCCACGCGCCACGTACTTCTGCGTCGATATCGAGTGTTCCGGCCCGGTTCCTCACCTCTATGACATGCTCTCGCTGGGCGCGGTGGTCGTGGTGGCGAAAGGGGACGGCTACGTCGTCACCGACGAGCGCTTCTACGTGGAGATCGTCCCGACAGCGCCGCGCGTGGATCCGGGCGCGATGAAGGTCAACGGCCTCGACCTCGACCACCTGCGCGCCCACGGTCAGCCGATGGACGCCGCCCTCGACGCGCTCACCGCGTTCGTGAAGGCCGCCACCCGTCCCGGCACCAAGCCCGTGTTCGTCGGTCACAACGCGCCCTTCGACTGGTCCTTCGTGAGCTATGTGTTTCACGCCGCCGACCGCGAGAACCCCTTCGGCTACAAGGCCCTCGACACGAAGGCGCTCTCCATGGGCGTGCTCGGCCTGCACTGGCTCGCTTCCAACAAGGAAGAACTTGCCGAACGCTTGACCTTGCCCGAGGTCGAATCGGATCAAGTTCATCGAGCGGACTACGATGCGTTCTACCAGGCGCACATTCTCGCCCGGCTGCTCGAAAAGGCCGGTATTGGTGAGTCCGCCTGATCTTCGGAGTTGTCCCTGAGCCGAGACGCTAACGACGCCCACTTCCTCCACCGGCAGCAGGGCCTGTCCGTGGTCGTGCGTCCTCCTGTGGGGCTGCCGGTGCAGCTCGCGTGGGACGCGAAGGGCACGCTGCTGGCGGCTTCTGCCGACGGGAACCTCAACCGGGTGCACCCGGCGATGGGCACCACACGCATCCTCTCCGGGCTGGGCACGCTGCTGGGCTTGGGCGTGGAAGAGGACCGGTTCGCCGTGGTGGAGCGCGGCGGTCGGTGGGCCAGTCACGAGGCCACAGGCCGTCTCATCGCAGCCGGGGAGCACCCCTTCGAGGGGCCGGTGAGCGTGTCGTTTCGGCAGAACAAGGTGCTGCTCACCGGGAAGGTGGGCAACGAGAAGCAGGTGCTGTTCTTCGACGGCGCCCGCCGCGTGCTGCGCATCCAGGTACCGGCCCGCGCTGTGGCCTTCGTCTCTGAGGGCTACCTGGGGCTCGCTCAGTCCACGCCCGTGGGCCTCGAGACCATCTACGTGAAAGACAACGGCCGGTTCCACGGCCGGGAGACCACGCCCCACGTGCTGGTGGCCGAAGGCGACCACGTGCTCGGGCTGCACGCAGGCGGGGTGCGCGTGTGGAGCGTGCTCGACGGCACCCACGTCGACGTGGCTGTGGCCAACACGCAGGTCGCCACCGTCACCCCCGACGGCTCGATGATCGCGGTGGGCACCACCACCGGGCAGATCGCCCTGGCCGACAGCACCGCAGCGCCAGGGGCGCATCCGATCACGGTGGAGGCGTCCGAGTCCCCCGTGCGCGTGCTGGCGTTTGCCCGCAAGGGGCGCTTCCTCGCATCCGGTGCCGAGCAGCTGGTGCTGTGGTCCTGGTGAGGATCCAGCGAAGCGCACGGGCTGTCATCGCTTCCCTCCAGCGGTCACGAAAGGACGTTCCAGCGTTGCAGGGGACGGCCCGTTGTCACGGTCCAGGATAGGACCGCCGGTCCCACGAGGAGTGGTCGCCATGACATCCGCGCTGCCGGGAGGACCTGCCCGCCGCTACGCCCCTTCCGGGCTGCGCAGCCCGCGCGGACGCACGCGGATCTCGGGTCCGGCAGCCGCACTCGGGCTGGTGGCCGACGAGCTCCGCGAGAGCGAGGCGCACCTGCGCGATGTGGTCGATGAGCGTGTTGCTGCCTTGCCGCACGTGGCCCGCTACCTGATCGATGCAGGGGGGAAGCGCCTTCGGCCTGCGCTCGCTGCGCTTGGGGCCAAGGCGCTCGGTGTGGAGCCGCTTCCGCCCGAGCTGCTGTGCGCTGGCGAGCTGATCCACCTCGGCTCCTTGCTGCACGACGACGTCGTGGACGACAGCGACGCCCGGCGTGGGCGCGCCACAGCCCACACGCTCTACGGCAACGCTGTGGCCGTGCTCGCGGGCGACTTCTGCGTGGCGCGGGCCCTGCTTGCGGCCTCCCAGCACGGCGGCCCTGCGGCGGCCGAGGCCCTCGCCGCCACCGTGGCCGAGATGGCGGCCGGTGAGGTCCTGCAGCTCCAGCGCGCGGGCGACCTGTCCACCGATCGCGCCACCTACTTCGAGGTCATCGACCGCAAGTCTGCCTCGCTGATCGCGTGGTGCACGGCCGCCGCGGCCTACAAGCACGGCGATCGGGCGGCCGCCGAGGCGCTCGCTTCGTTCGGGCGCAAGGTGGGCCTCGCCTACCAGATCACGGATGACGTGCTCGACCACGAAGAAGGCACGGGCAAGCCGCCCGGCGCCGATGTGCGCCAGCGTAAGGTCACGCTCCCGCTGCTCTACGCGATGGAGCGCCGACCCGATCTGCGCGCCCGCCTCGAAGCCCCGCACGAAGATGCCCTCCTGCCCGGCCTGCTCGCTGATGTGCGAGCCACGGGCGCGCTCAGCGCCGCCCTCGCCGATGCGCACGCCCTCGTGGCCGAAGCCATCGACGGCCTCGCGGCGCTGCCGCCCGGTGATGGTCGCGACGCCCTCGAGGTGCTCGGGCGCTACCTCGTCGAGCGAACGTCGTGAAGCGCATCGTCGTGGGCGTTGGCGGAGCGAGCGGCTCGGTCTACGCCCAGCGACTGCTCGCGGTGCTCGCCCAGCGTCAGGATGAGGTGGAGGTCGCGCTGGTCTTCACGAAGACCGCGCGGGTGGTGTGGGCCGACGAGCTCGGCACGGATCCCGCCGAGCTGGGCTTTCGCCTGTGGGCCCCCACCGACATGACCGCACCGTTTGCGTCGGGCTCCGCGCGCTACGACGCGATGGTGGTGATCCCCTGCTCGGGCGGCGGCCTCGCTCGCATCGCGCACGGCTTGTCCACCGATCTCGTGGGTCGCGCGGCCGACGTGATGCTCAAGGAACGTCGTCCGCTGCTGCTCGTGCTGCGCGAGAGCCCCTACAGCCTCGTGCACTGCCGCAACATGGTGGCGGTCACCGAGGCGGGCGCCACGATCTTGCCCGCCAGCCCGGGCTTCTACACGCGGCCCCAGTCCGTCGAGGAGGCTGTCGACACCGTGGTCGCGCGGGTGCTCGACCACCTCGGTGTGGAGCACGAGGTCTCCACGCGCTGGACCGGCCTGCACGCCCCGGGTGCTTCATGAACGCGCTCCGGACGCCTACGCTGTCCACCGTCGCCCGACGCGGCCTGGTGGTCCAAGGGCTTGGCGACGTGGCCGAGAAGGTGCTCGCCGGCGAGCGGCTGAGCGCGGAAGACGGCCTGCGGCTCTACGAGGCCCCCAACCCCGTGCCCATCGGCGCGCTCGCGAATGTGGTGCGGGAGCGTAAGCACGGCGACCTCACCTGGTTCAACCGCAACCAGCACGTCAACGCCACGAACGTGTGCGAAGCCACCTGCATGTTCTGCAGCTTCTCGCGCCTCAAGACCGGCGATCCGGCCGCCTACACGATGTCGATGGCTCAGGCGGTGAGCCGGGTGCGCGCGCTGCGCGGCGAGCTGGTCACCGAGGTCCACATCGTGAACGGGCTCAACCCCGATCTGCCGTTCGCCTACTACACGGACCTCCTGCGCGCGCTCAAGGCCGAGCGGCCCGATCTGCACATCAAGGGCTTCACGGCGGTGGAGATCCACTACTACGCCGGCAAGTACGGCATGACGTACGCGCAGGTGCTCACCGCCCTGCGTGAGGCCGGGCTCGACAGCCTCCCCGGCGGAGGGGCCGAGATCTTCGCGCCCGCCGTGCGCAAGAAGATCTGCGACGACAAGGTCGACGGTCCCGGCTGGATTGAGGTCCACCGCACAGCCCACAGCCTGGGCATGCGCTCGAACTGCACGATGCTGTTCGGGATGATCGAGTCGGCCGCTGATCGCGTCGACCACATGCTGCAGCTCCGCGCCTTGCAAGACGAAACCGGCGGCTTCCAGACCTTCATCCCGCTGAAGTTCCACAACGAGCACAACCGCCTCGCCGGCCTGTACGAGGCCACGCCCACCGAGGTCCTGCGCACCTACGCGATCGCCCGGCTGTTGCTCGACAACATCGACCACCTCAAGGCGTACTGGCCGATGCTCGGGGTGGTGGTGGCGCAGACCGCGCTCGCCTGGGGCGCCGATGATCTTGACGGCACCGTGCGGGAAGAGCGCATCTACCACATGGCCGGGGCCACCACGCCGCAGGCCCTGTCGCGCGCCGACCTCGTGGCCTTGATCCGCGAGGCGGGCCGCATCCCCGTCGAGCGCGACACGCTCTACCACACGGCCGCCGAGGTGCCGGCATGATCCGCGTCGGCACGGTGGGCTACCTCAACGCCGATCCGCTCACGTGGGCGCTGGACCGCAGCCGCTACGAGGTGGTGCCGGCGCTGCCGAGCCAGATCGCGCGCCAGCTCGCGGAGGGCGAGGTGGATGTGGCGCTCGTGCCCGTGGCGGCCGTGCTGCAAGATCCTTCCCTCGCCATCGTTCCGGGGTGGTGCGTGGGGGCCGACGGCCCTGTGGAGAGCGTGGTGATCGCCGCGGAGGGTCCGCCCGAGACCTGGACGGAGCTGCGGCTCGATGGGGCCTCGCGCACGTCGGTCACCCTGGCACGGCTGCTCGTTCAGCAGGGTCCGCTGGCGGCCCGCGTGCGCCCCGATCTCCAGATCCTCGACGTGCCCCCTCACACCGCAGCCCAGGCCATCGGCGGCACCGTGGCGGCCGTGGTGATCGGCGATCCGGCCCGTGAGCTTCCCGCCCACCTGCAGCGCTACGATCTCGCTGAGCTGTGGAAGGCGTGGACTGGCCTCCCGTTCGTGTTCGCCGTGTGGGCCGCGCGAGACGGGCTCCCCGCCGAGGTGCGCGCCGACCTCCTCCAGGCCGGCCACGACGGCCTCGCCCAGATCTTCGCCCGCACCGAGGGCGCCGACCGCACCTACCTCACCGAGCGCATTCGCCACCGCTTCGACGAGCCGGCGCTCATGGGCCTGCGCCGCTTCGCCGCGCTCGCACACGCCGCGGGCTTGGTGGGGGGGCACCTCGTGCGCCTGCTCGATCCCATCCCCACGCGGGTGCCCCACCCCGACGTCGACGCCTTGCTCACGCGGGCGTCCGAAGGGACAGGTCTCACCGATGCCGAGGCCCTCGCGCTGTGGACGCACGCGTCGCTGGCCGACCTCGGTGCGGCGGCCGACACGCTGCGCCGGGCCCGCCACGGCAACGTCACCACCTACGCGATCGCGGCCGAGGTTGGCACCGACGCGGGCACCGAGGCGCTGCGCCTGTCGTCGCTGGATCCCGCCCCGCTGTTCACAGCCCTGGCCCGCCTGAGGACGTCCGCCCCGCGCGCGCTCCGGCTGGAGCTGCTGCTGCCGGCGGGCTCGCTGGTGGAGCCCGGTCGTCCGTCCACCACCACCTGGCTGCGGGCGCTCGCCTTGCTCCGTCTGGCGCTGCCGAACCTGGAGCACCTGGGCACGAGCCCGGTCACTCAGGGGCTCGATGCGTGTCAGCTGGGCTTGTCGTTCGGGGCCGATGATCTCGGTGTGGTCGGTGAGATCGCGCTCGACCTCCCCGCGGACTGCGAGCGGTTCGCGGCCACGGTCGAGGAGGCCGAGCGTCTGCTTCGCGCGGGCGGCTGGCAGATCGTGCAGCGCGATGCAGGCTTCCGCCGGGTGGGGGAAGCGGTCACGCCGGTGCGTAAGGTCCGCCCGGTGGAGGCGCGCGCCCAAGGGTCCAGCCCCACGGCACCGGCGACTCCCACCAGCGCCACCCTCCCACGCTGAGCATGGCGAACCCCGCCGTCCGCTGTTCACGCCTGTGGACTCCTGAGGGTGTGCAGGAAGATGTCACCGTCTGCGTGGACGAGCGTGGCCGCATCGCCGCCCTGCGACCAGGCTCCCCGTCGGACGGGGCTGTTCACGAAGGCCTCGTGGTGCCGGGTCTGATCAACGCGCACGCCCATCTGGAGCTGTCCGACCGCGCCGGGACCGTGCCGGGCGGCGCAGGCTTCGTGGACTGGGTGGACGCACTGTTCTCGGTGCCTGCTGGGGATGCGGGAGCTGTGGAGGCCGCAGGGCGTGCTGCGGCCGTTTTGGCCTACGAGCTCGGCACGGCCTACCTGATCGACGTCTCGAACACCGGGCACACGGCGGCGTGGATCGCGGATGCGGGCCTCGCCGGCGTGGTGCAGCACGAGCGCCTCGGACTCGACGCCGGTCGGGTCCACGCCGTGCTCGCCGAGGTGGCCCACGGGCATCGTCTGGAGCGCGGGGTGGTGGTGCGCTCGTCACCGCACGCGCTGTTCTCCACCGCGCTGGAGATCGTGACCGCCTGCCTCGAAGCGGGTCCCGACGACGTGCCTGCGACCCTGCACGTGGGCGAGTCGGAGCACGAAGCGGAGTTCCTCGCGCACGGCACCGGGCCCCACGCCGAACTGCTCGATCGCCTGGGTCGGGACTGGCGGTGGTGGGAGGCCCCGGGTCTTCCTGCCCTTGAACTGCTCGACCTGCTGGGGGCACTCGGGCCGCGGCTGCTGCTCGTGCATGCGGTCCACACCACGCCCGCCGAGCGCGCGCTGGCCGCCGCTTCCGGGGCACCGGTGGTGCTGTGTCCGCGCAGCAACCTTCACGTGGGCGGTCGGCTGCCGGATGCACCGGCCTGGCTGGCTTCAGGCGCGCCGCTCGCGCTGGGCACCGACGCGCTGGTGAGCAACCACGACCTCGACGTGCTCGGTGAGGTGGCGTGTCTGGGCCAGGCCTTCCCCGACCTGCCCATGACCGCGTGGCTCGCGCTCGCCACCCACCGGGGTGCGGAGGCTGTGGGGGCACGTGGACACGGCCGGTTCGAGGTGGGCGCAGCGCCCGGTCTGCTCCAGCTCGATGTGGACTCGCCCGAGGCGCTGCGTGCTGGACCGCCTGCGCGTCGGTGGTTGGTGCCCCCGCGCGGCGTGCCCGGGGCTCGCCGCATCGCATCTGCCTTGGGGCCGAACCCATGACCTCGCCGCTCGTCACCTACAGCCGCATGATCAAGCTCTCGCACTCGATCTTCGCGCTGCCGTTTGCGCTGGCGGCCGCCGTGCTCGCGTCGCGCACCACCCCCACCACCTGGGTGCAGTGGGCGGCCATCGTGCTGTGCATGGTGAGCGCTCGGTCGTCGGCGATGGGCTTCAACCGGGTGGTCGACGCCCGCTACGACGCGCTCAACCCGCGCACCGCGGGGCGGGAGCTGCCATCGGGTCAGATCTCCACGCGCGCGGCCTGGGGCTTCACGCTGGCCAGCGCCGCGCTGTTTGTGGGCTTCTCGGCCGTGCTGGGCCGCACCACGCTGATGCTCGCGCCCGTCGCGCTCGCTGTGGTGTGGGGCTACTCGCTCACCAAGCGCTTCACCTGGCTGTGCCACGCGTGGCTGGGCATGGCGCTGGGCATCGCGCCGGTGGCCGTGTGGATCGCGCTCACCGGCACCGTGAGCCCGATCGCGTGGCTTCTCGCGGCTTCGGTCGCCACCTGGGTGGCGGGCTTCGACCTCATCTACGCCTGCCAGGACGCCGACTTCGACGCCGGCGCGGGCCTCCAGTCCTTGCCGGCGCGCTGGGGCGTGCGCGCGGCGCTGGTCGCCAGCATCGCGCTGCACGTCGTCACGATGGTCTGCCTCATCGCGCTGGGGTGGGTGGCGTCGCTGGGCTGGGTCTACGGCGCCGGCTTGCTCACGATCGGCGGCGTGCTGGCTTACGAGCACGCGATCGTCTCGCCCACCGACCTGTCCCGCGTCGACAAGGCCTTCTTCGACCTCAACGGGTACGTGAGCTTGGCGTTCTTGGCGGCGGTGGTGCTGGGGTAGGAGAGGCCGGGCCTCCCCTCCGAGGCTCAGGGGGCGACGGTGATCGTCGTGAGCACCTGCGAAATCTCGGAGGCGGCACCGTCGACCGACGCCGCCTGCACGTGCACCGTTGGGTTTTCGAGACTCGTCAGGTGACCGTCCGGCTTATGCACTTGCTGCCCATTGCGTTCGACCTGTCGCGCGTGAACACGAGGTACCGCATGAGCTGCCGACCCGTCCTGGTGTTGAGCACATGGCTACTTGCTGGCTGCGGTCCCACCGATACTGAGTTCCTCGACAGTTGGGCCGACATTCTCTGCAACCCGCCGGGCACCTGCGCCGACCGCTCCGACTTCTACGGGGCGCAGTGCCTCACCATCCACCTGTCGGTCCGCGACTTCTGGCTGCAGTCCGTGCAGGAGGAGGCGAACGGAGCGTGTGAGTTCCGCCCGCAGGCAGCGCAGACGTGCCTGGCTGCGTTGGAAACAGCGTGGGCCGACGACTGCAGCGCGGACATGCAAGCGTTGATTGAGCCTTGCGCGTTCTCCGCGGTGTGGACCTGCGACGTGGAAGGCCTCGCAGGGCCGCTGCCCGCTCTGTAGGCGGGACCGGTCCTCACCCCTCGCTGCGCTCCGCGAGCTTGCGCAACCTGTCGCTAAGGTCCGCCAGCGCCTCGTACTCGAAAGCCTTTCCACGCTTCGTTCCCTGGAGCACGCCCCGCGCTTCGAGGTCGAGCAGGTCGGCTCGCGCAGTGGGGTAGGACACGCCGTGACTGCCCTGGTGGCTGGCGATGGTGTAGGCGGTGCCGGGGTGCCGCAGCGCGTGCTGAACCAGCGCGAGCTGGCGCGAGTTGAACAGGCCCTTCCGAGGCAGGAGGCGCTCGGTCTCGCGCAGCGCCTGGACTTTGCGCGCCACGTGGGTCTCGAAGCCCTCGAGCGTGAGGCGCAGCACGTTCAGCTGGTGCAAGAGGAAGTAGGTGACGTCGTTGTCGTCGGTCTCGGTGAGCAGGAACGCCCGCGCGTACTGTGCCGGGGCCTCGTGGAGGCTCCGCGAGATGGGAAGGTACTCCACGAGCCAGTAGCCGTTTCGCAGCATCACCCAGTAGAAGAGCGCCCGCGCCGTGCGCCCGTTGCCGTCGACGAAGGGGTGCAGCCAGGCGAGCCAGAAGTGGCACACAATGGCCCGCACCACCGGGTGGACGTAGCCGCGACCGGTTTCCTCGCCGTTTGCGAACCGGACCAGGTCCGCCATCCCTGCGGCCAGCTCGGAAGCGGGCGGGGGCGTGTGGAGGATCTGATCCTCGTCGCCTCGCACCCGCACATCCTCGTCGGCGTGGCGGAGTCGTCCCACGGCTGAGTCGTCGTCGAGCGTCTGGGTGGTGACGATGCGGTGCACCTCCAGGATGGCTTCCACCGTGACCGCCTCAGCTCTCCACGCGCGCACGGCCTCCAGCGAGCGCAACGTGTTCACCACCATCTGCTCCGCCACGCCCCGCGGCGCGCGGCCGGAGCGGAGCAGCTCCTTGGCGCGCAGGCGGGTGGTGGCCGCACCTTCGAGAAGGCTCGATCGGATCGCCTCCTCGTGCAACGAGCCCAAGAGGTAGCGCTCGCGATCGTGGGGGCCGAGCAGGTTCTCCGAGAGGCCTACCGACCCCGATAGCTTCGAGTCGACCAAGCGCAGCAGCTCCTGCGCACGGTCCGGCACCGCCACCTGAAAGGGCCGCCCGGCGGCGTCCGCCCACGGCAGGCGCCGCAGCTGGCCAGTGCGCAGCAGCTTGAGCACCACCCACCACGCCTCATGGGTGAGCCCTTCGGGCACCGGCCGTCGTCGGAGATCGTCCCAGTGCCACCAAGCGTCGCCCTGCGACACCACGCGGTCGACCAACACCGAGACGTCCGCGAGCTTGTCGGGCACGTGGAGGGCGGGGAATGGAGGCGGTGTCGTGGGCAGACGCATGGAGGTCACCTATAACTTGGTATACCAATCTATAGGTGTTGTTCTTCAACTTGCCCACCCCGGGCACGTCCGCGACGCTCTAGCCGCGCGTCGCCGCCACGCTGCCTGTGTTCGAAGGCACCAGCACGCGGAACGCCGGTCGACGCCCGAGCATCGTGGCGGCCACGGGGTCGATGGCCTCCGAGATCTCGCGGATCAGCTCCACCCCCGCTTTGCGGTGCCGCGTGGACTCCTCGCCGAGGGTGCACTCGGTGAGCAGCGCCCGCGCCTCGATGTGCTGGAAGCGGAACGTGCGCCCGGCTGGGTCTTGCACCACCTCCTTGGCGCGACCGATCGCGCGCTCCCGGTCGCCGAGCGCATGCCAAGCCTGAGCTGCCGCCAGACGAATCTGCTGCCGACGCGGCGGCGGCTGACTCGCCAGCGTGGCCTCGCCCGACCGAAGCAGCTCCACCGCCACCGTGGGCCGCTTGCGACCCAGCACCCGCGCCAGCAGCGTGTGCAGCAGCGGGAGCACCCGCTCCGCATCGTGCTCAGGGGCCACCTGCATCAGCTCCGCCCCGACACGCTGCGCGGTGACCAGATCCGAGCGGTCGATCGCCAGACGAACCAGTGCCACACCCGCTCCGAGCTGCTGCTCGTCGAGGTGGTAGCGCTGAGCCAGTGACAGCGCGTTGAGCAGGGCATCGTGCGCCGCACAGCCTTCTCCGAGCTCGAGCTGCGTCATCCCGTAGGCCTGCAGCGCGGCGCACTGCGCCTGAGGGCTCTCCACCCGCTCCGACAGCGTCAGCGCCTCGGTGGAGCGCTTCCGCGCGGTGTCCACGTCGCCCGACCACAGGTGGAGCCGTGCGAGCAGGGCCAGCGCGTGGACCTGCATCGCCAGCATGCCTCGCTCCCGAAACAGGACCTCGGCCTCCACGCAGCCTCGGCTCGCGCTCGCGAGCTGACCTTCTAGGATCTGGACCCGCGCCCGCACCAGCAGGAGCTGCCCTCTCGCTGCTGCCAGTCCCGGGCCTTGCGCGACGAGCAGGCCTTCCTGGGCGAGCTGCTCCGCGGTGGGTCGATCACCTTCGGCCCACGCGATGCGGGCGAGGGCCACCAGCGCCTCGGCGACGGCGCTGCGGTGCTTGAGGCGACGCGCCACGGCCAGCACGGCGCGCCCCTCAGCCCGCGCTTCGGCCACCCTGCCGAGCTTCCCGAGCACGGACGCAATCCCCACCCGGGCTTCACACGCCAGCGGCTCGTCCTGCCGAGTCTCGGCCAGCTCGCGCAGCGCGGTCCAGCTGGTGAGGGCCTCATGCCACATGGCGCGGGTGTCTTCCGACCGGGCCTGGGACCGGAGCAGCTGCCCGCGCAGGTCGGCCCAGGCACCCTCCTCCAGGCTGGCGTGCGCAGCCGCCTCCACCGAGAGTGCCCGCTGCACCACCTCAGCGGCCTCAGCCGAGCGCTCGCCCACCGCGTAGACCGCAGCCGCGTCGCACAAGAAGGCGTAGGCGCGGGCTGCATCTCCGGCTTGCCGATGGTGCTCGCCGATCGCCACCACATGCTCGGGCTCGAAACCTCCCTGGGCCTCCAGCGCGACGGCGAGGGCGCGGTGCAGGGCCACAGCCCTCGACGAGGGCATGTCGAGGCGGAGCACCTCCTGGAGGGCGGCGTGGGCCAGCGACCACGTCGGCTCGTGCACCTCTCCCGCGCGCTGGGCCAGCCCGACACTCGCGAGCCGTGCGAGCCGTGCGGCCACATCCAGCGGTTCCCGGTCGAGCACGTCGGCGACGAGCGCCGGGGCGGGCGGCACGGCGGAGAGCGCGAGCACGTCGAGCAGCTCGCGGTCGGAGGGCGCGCACGCGCTCACCCGCCGACGCAGGACCGCCCGAATCGACGGCGGGATCTCCAAGCGGCCGGCTGCGATCTCGTCGGCTTGCAGCACCAGCCGCCAGCCCCGATCCGCACGCACCACGAGGCCTTGGCCCACCAAGGAGCGCAAGAACTCCACCACGAAGGAAGGGTTGCCTTCCGCATCACGGTGCAGGCGCTGACCGAGGACCTCGGCCGATCGACCGCCGCCGATCAGCGAGCCCACGATCGCAACCACGTCGGCCTCAGCGAGGGGCACGAGCGCGATGTCGACTGGCTGGATGCGGCGGGTCCAGCCATCGATCTCGATCTCGTTGGTCCGGCTCGCCACCACCACGGCCACAGCGATGTTGGCCTCGCACACCTTTCGGATCGCCGACCGGAACAGCTCGCGGGTGGCGAGGGGCGCGAGGTGAAGGTCGTCGATCACCAGCACGCGCGGTCGGCGCTGCGCCAGCCGCTCCAGCGCGTCCGCGAGGGCGTCGCCCAGGCCATGGCGGAGGTCGCTGCGGCCTGTGCCTTCCTGCGTCGCGGCGAGCAGGTCGCGCAGGGGCAGATCGTCGACGTCGTCGAGCTCGCGGCACAGCTCGCGTCCGAGCGCCAGCGGCTGCGTCCAGGGGGACGCGTCGTCCACACAGACCAGGTGGTAGAACGGAAAGCCCGCCGACCGCGCACGCCCCACCGTCTCAGCCAGCAGCCGCGATCGACCGAGCCCGTCGGCCGCCACCACCCGCACCAGCGCGCCCTCACGCCGACCCAGCCCGGCGTAGATCTCGTCGACGCGGTCCATCACCTCGCGCGGACCCAACCACGGCGGCTGCCACACATCCTGCGCCTCGTCGGGGTCGTCGAGGTCGTCCGCATCGAGGCGGTAGAGCACCTCACGCGCCGACTGGAAGCGGTCGCGGGGGGCCTTAGCCAGCAGGCGCTCGCAGATCTCCTCGAGCACGGGCGGCACGTCGGCCACCACGCTGGATGCGCGCGGCACGGGCTGCCGACGATGGGCCTCCAGGTAGCCGGCCATGTCGTCGGCCACGAAGGGGCGCTTTCCGGTGAGCAGCGCGAACAGGATCACGCCCAGGCCGTACAGATCGGAGCGGTGGTCCACCGGTTGGCCGCCGATGTGCTCCGGCGAAGCGTAGGCCCAGGTGCCCACCAGCGCCTTCGACCCGTCGACATCCACGCGGGCTTCGAGGTCCTTCACGATGCCGAAGTCGGTGAGCTTGCAGACCCCCGACGCCATCACGAGTACGTTCGACGGCTTGAGGTCGCGGTGAACGAGACCCCGCCGGTGCAGGGCCGAGAGGGCACGACACAGGTCGATGAGCACACCACGAACACGCGACCATCGACGCTCAGGGTCGAGGGTGCGCAGCTCGCGGATCACCTGGTGGAGGTCGGCCCCGTCCACGAACTCCATCGCGATGTAGGGCACACCGTCGAGATCGCCGTAGCCGTGCACCTGGACGATGTTGGGGTGATGGAGACCCGCGAGCACGTGGTACTCGCGCCGGAAGCGCGCGAGGCCGGCCTCCATGCGGTCGGCGCGCAGCAGCTTGAGCGCCAGTCGCTGCCCATCGGGCGTGCGGGCCAGGAGCACACGCGCCATCGCGCCGCTGCCGATCTCCTGCTCGAAGACGTAGTCGCCCACACGATCGCCGGGGCGCAGCGGCTTGCCGCCCACCATCAGCGGACCGTCGACCGGTGGGGCCTGGCGGCCCCCCGGAGGCTCAGTGGACGGACGCTCGTCGCGGCCCGACATGTAGCTCCTTCTGCGTGGGCGGGATCCCGCCTCCCCCGGCGAGCCTAACGGGGCGTGCCTCGCCCGTCGCCGAGCACGCTTCCCTCGCCCCAGGGTCGGCGCATGAAGCTCTCCGACTCCCGCCGCGGGAGCGTGGCGGCGATGGCCCGCGCCAGGGATCGACACTTCTTGAGATGGACCTCTCGGGTGGTGGCCTCCGCGGAGGCCCTGGCCAGCAGGTGGTGCGCCTCCAGCGTGTCGAGGCGCTGCCCGAGCCGGTCGGCCTCCGCCAGGGCCTCGCCCGCCGCCCTCCGCACGGCCTCGGTGTGGCCCAGCGCGGCGTGAGCGCGAGCCTGCTCCAGCAGCACCTGCACCTGCACGTGGGGGAACCGGGCGGGCGGACCCGCAGCCGCGAGCAGGGCCTGCGCTTCCTCCACGGCTCCCGTTGTGGCGAGCGCGTGTGCGAGCGCCGCGATGGCGATGGGCCGGAGGTCGTCGGGATCGGGGTCCGGGAGGAGGTCCACAGCGCACCGCGCCGACTTGAGCGCCTCCAGCGGTCGACCCAGCGCCTGGAGCGCGGCGGCTGCCACCAGCGAGGCTTGCACGCCCTCGTCGGGGCTCCCGATCGCCTCGGCCATGCGGGCGGCTTCCTGTGCGACATGTAGTGCGCCGTCGGGCCGCCCCACAGCCAGCATCCAGCGCGCCCGGGTGACCCGCGCGAGGCAGATGCCCAGCCGGTGGTCGACCTCCACCGAGCGCGTGAGCGCCTTCTCGACGATCTGGCCCACCCGGTGCAGGGCGCCGCTGCCCATCAGCAGCTCGGCGAGGTTGATCTCGGCGAAGGTTCGGTAGTCCACCATGCCCACAGCGCGGAACAGGTCGATGGCGATCTCCCAGAGCCGACGGGCCTCTGCGAGCTGACCCCGGCTTGCCGCCACGATGCCGAGGCCGTTGAGCGCCATGCCCTCAGCACGCGGGACCTCGCCTGCACGGGCTGTCTCCAGCGCTTCGTTCCACAGGGCTTCGGCCTGGTCACGCTCCCCACGCGCCCAGGCGATCGCGCCGAGGTGGTAGAGCGGTCGGGGCCGCAGCGTGGGATCTTGCGACGCCCCAGCATCCAGCAGCGCTTGGTTCAGCAGTGCCTCGGACTCGTCCAGACGTCCGCGCGTGCGCTGGATGTAGCCCAGGCGGGTGCGCACCTTCGCGAGCAGCACGGGGTCGCGAAGGCGCTGAGCATCGGCCTCGGCTTCCCGACCGGCCGCTTCAGCGTCGTCCCACCGACCCAGGTGGTAGAGCGCCCGGGTGCGTGCGACCCCGAGCTCAGCCCGTCGACGGTCGGCCTCAGCGAGCGGCAGGTGGAGACGCGCCTCAGACTCCACGGCGAGCGCGCGATCGAGGAAGGTGAGCGCCTCCTCGTACAGGCGGCTCTTCATGCGCAGGAACGCTGTGGCAGCCAGGTAGGCGTAGGCCTTGGACGGCACCTGGGCCTCTTCGAAGTGACTGGCGAGCGCCTCGGACACCTCAGACGGCGCGAGGCGGTGGCGGTCCTCCAGCGCGAGCCCGAGCGCACGGTGACGGGCCCGGGTCTCTTCGGGAGGCACGGGCTCCAGCAGCACACCCCGGAAGCGGGCGTGGGCCAGCTCCACCACGTCGCGCCCATCGTGCCGACGCTCGGTGGCGATGCCGCCCAGCACGAGCGCATCGAGGGCCGCCAGCAGCTCGGCTTCGGGGAGCGAGCACGCAGCCACCAGCACGTCGAGCTCGGTGGGATCGCGTGCGACAGCGAGCAAGCGCGCCAGCTCCAGCGCCCCCGGCGCGAGGTCGTTCAGGCGCTCAGCGAGGTGCCGACGGGCCACCTCGGGGAGGAGCAGCGTGGTGTCGGCGAGGGTGTTGAGGGACACGGTCAGCTCGCCCTGCACACCGTTGAAGCTCACGACCCCTTGCTCCACCAGCGCGCGCAGCACGTCGGCAGTCCACGCAGGCAGCCCTTGTGTCTCCTCGTGGATGCGCGCGGCGAGGGCGCGGGCGTCGTCGGGGTCGGTGACCACGGTGGCCACCAGCTCCTCCACCTCCAGCGGGAGCAGCCTGCGGAGCGCCTGTCGCTCGGCACCCTGCGCCACGCCGAGCTCCGCGTCGTCGCTGGCTTCCGCCGCCATCAGCAAGAAGATCGGGGCGTGGTCGGCCTGCACAACGGTGCGGATGAGGTAGTCGATCAGCTCGCTGGTGGCGGCCTCGGCGCGCTCCACCTGGTCGACGATGAGCACGCAGGGGCCCGCCCGTCCGAGCAGCTTGCGGTAGGCCGCTCCGATTCGGTAGCGCGAGGGCTCGGTGTCGCCCCCGAACGCGCGCACGAGGGTGCTCGGGATCTCTGCGGCGCCAAAACGATCGTAGAGGGTGGCGAAGGGTCCGTAGGCCCGGTCGTGGGTGCGGCACAGGCCGCGCACCACCCGCAGGCCCAGGCGCCCGGCCTCGCGCTCGGCCAGCTCCAGCATGCGCGTCTTGCCGATTCCCGAGACGCCCGAGAGCAGCATCGCCGCACCAGGACGCCCCAGCGCCACGTCCTCGAGCAGCGATGCGATGCGCGCGCTGAGCACGGTGCGACCCACCTCACGGGGTGGCCAGCGGGAGAGATCGTCGACGTCCTCAGGGTCGCCGAGCACCCGCACGAGGTGCAGGGCGCTCGCGAAGCGCAGGTTCGGGTCCTTCTCCAGGAGGCGCAGGCAGACCTGGTCGAGATCTTCGGGCACCCGTGGGTCGACCGACCTCGGCGGCACCGGCTTCACGTTGGCGTGCTGCTCCTTCCACCCCGCCACCGTGTGGGCGAGGAAGGGCTTCTGGCCCGTGAGCATCAGGTAGAGCACGGTGCCCAGCGCGTAGAGGTCGGCACGCGCATCGACCGACCCGCCCAGGAGGCGCTCGGGTGCTGTGTGGGCGATCGTGGCCATCATGTCGGCGTCGTCGGGCGCGCATGCGGCCTGATCGTCGCGCATGAGGCCGAAGTCGGTGAGGTGCGCCGTGCCTTCGCTGTCGATCAGCACATTGCCCGGGGACACGTCGAGGTGCACCAAGCCCTGCGCGTGCACGCTCGCGAGCGCCCGCCCCAGGTGCAGCAGGACCCGCCGGGTGTGAGCCTCTCGCTCGGCCCACGGCAGCTTCTGCCAGGCGGGAAGCACCTCGCGCAGGTCCGCCCCGTCGATGAGCGGCATCGCGGTCCAAAGGTGGCCTTGGTGGAGGCCCCACGCATCGACGCCCACGACGTGCGCGCCGCGAAGACGCTGCAGCGGGCGCAGCTCGCGACGCAGGCGAGGTACCGGATCGGGGTCGGTCTCGGCGCGGTGGAGGACCTTGACGGCGCACACGCCTCCCTGGGCGTCCTGCGCGACGAACACTTCGCCATCGCCGCCGCGGGCGAGGGACCGCACGATCGTGTAGCCGCCGACCCCATCGCCTGGAACGAGCACGGGCGCGCCCACGGCGGCGCCGTGGGGGGCCGCCCCCATCACCCCAAGCTCGGCCTTCAACGTTCGGCCTTGTTCGTCTTCTTCGGACACCGGCGCATTATACTCGCACGGTTGAGGGGGAGGAGCGGCGTGTTGCGAATCGAGGCTTATGGCCGGACGGAGTGTGGCCCCGTCCGGGACAACAACGAAGATGCCCTGATCGTCGACACCGAAGCGCGCGTGTTCTTAGTAGCCGATGGCATGGGCGGCCACGCTGCGGGCGAGGTGGCCAGCGACCTCGCCATTCACGCGGTGCACAGCATCCTCACCCAAGAGGCCGACCCCGAAGAGACCCGGCTCGTGGACTCCGGCCCAGCGGCCTCCACGGGAGCTCGGATCCGAGAGCGCCTGCGTTACGCGATGAACCAAGCCTCCACCACCGTGCGGCGTCGGGCCGATGCCGACCCCAACCTGCGCGGCATGGGCACCACGTTGGTGGCCGTGATCATCGAGGGCAACGAGGCGCACATCGGCCACGTGGGCGACTCGCGCGCCTACCTGTTGCGGGCCGGCAAGATCAAGCGCCTCACCCGCGATCACACGGTGGTGCAGCAGGAGATCGATGCCGGCCGTCTGAGCCTGGAGCTGGCGCGCTTGCTGCCCCAGCGCAACATCCTCACGCAGAGCTTAGGCTTCCACGGCGTGGTGGAGCCGGACACGTCCACGGTGGCGCTGCTGCCGGGCGACGTGATCTTCGCCTGCACCGATGGCATCACCGACCCGTTCGACGACGCCTCGCTCGCCGAGGTTGCGCGCGATGTGGAGCCCGAGCGCCTCGCCGACGTGCTCACCGAGACGGCGCTCGCCCGCGGCACCCAAGACAACGCCACCCTCGTGGTCGTCGCCGTCTTGGACTGAGGCTGGAGCGGGTTGCGGGCAGGGTGGCTGGAGCGCCCCTACTCCTCGACAGGTGCCTCGACAGGTGCCTCGACCGGCTCGGCGGCTTCGGCGTCTTCCGCAGGCGCCTCGCCCTCTTCGGGCTCGGGGCTCACGCCGTCGAACAGCGCGTCGAGGTCGGCGATGGCTTCATCGGCCAGGCTGCGGGTGAGATCCACGAGGCCGCGCGTGAACGAAGACTTGGCGTAGTAGGTGACCTCGCCCTCGACCTCGGCGCGGAGCACCTCCACCGTCCAGGAACCTTCACGGCCCTTGACCGCGAACGCAAAGACCGGCGCGAGCTCGGCGGGTGCAGCGCTCTCGTCGACGTAGCCCTTCACACGCAGGCGAAAGAGCTTGCCGAGCCAGGTGGCGCCTTCGATGTCGCGCCGCTCGGGCACGGTGACATCTGCCCAGTAGGACTTGGTGCGGTCGTCGGCGTTCTTCTGCACGAAGCCGCGGGTCTCGGTGCCGCGAGACACCTCGACGCCCAGGATGTCTTGCTCCTCGAAGGGGTGCAGGCGACGCTCCACCAGGCGCGACTTCGCGAACTGCAGCGGACGCACGAGGCCATCATCCAGCAGGTAGACGCGCCCTTCGGCCCGCGCGTAGCGGTTGCGGGTGCCGTAGGACTCGCCGCCGATCTCGATCTCGACCGTGCGGTCGCGCAGCTCGATGGTGAGCTTGGCGGTGGGCGCATCGAGGCCGAAGGCCGCCAGATCCGTGTCGGGCGAGATCGTGAGCTCGCGCATGGCGTAGAGCGGGGCCAGGGCAGCCCAGGTCTCGACGGCCTGCTCGTTGCCTGAGAAGCGCGTGACCTTCTCTTCGACCACCGGAGCGGGTGCATCCACCTCGGGCTTGGGCTCCTCCGTGGGAGCCACCTCAGGAGCAGCCTCTTCCCCCTCGGCAGGAGCGGCCTCGGCCTCTGCGCCTTCTGCAGGAGTGGCCTCGGCCTCGGCCTCGGTGGGTGGCACCACCTTGGTCTTGTCGGTCTGCTCGATCCACACGTAGGCGCCGGACGCATCGCTGGGGCGCGTGAGGCGCACGACGCGGTCCTCATCGGACCACGTGACCGAGCTGATCGCGTCGGCATCGGCCTTGTAGACCAACACGTCGGTGGCCTTCCGCTCGGCCACCTCTTCATCTTGCGTCCACGTGAGGTAGGACCCCACGAGGGCGAGGGTCAGGAGTCCACCGAGCACCAGGGTCTGATTCATCGAGGTCCTCCGCTCACGCGGCCTTGGAGGTGCGGCGGCCGACGAGCACCGCGCCGGCCACGAGCACGAGCACCGGCACGCCAAAGAGCATGCCGTAGAACCAGACTTGGTCCTGGTCGCGCGTGTGTTCGATCTTCACGTCTTCTTCGTTCGCGATCTCGCCGGCGAGCTCTTCATCGCCCACCAACCAGCGCACACCATCGAGGGCGAACACCGCGTTGCCCTCGACCTGCTGAAGGGCGGGGTCGCTCACGGTGGTGACATCGCCCACCACGATCACGCGGTACGGCGTGGCCTCGGGGCCCTCGATGGCCACAGCGAGGTTGTGCACCTTGACGGTCTCGGTGGCGCCACGCTCGTAGTCGCCATCGAGCTCCTCCCACGTGTCTTCGTAGGAGCGCACCAGCGGGGTGTGCTTGGGCGTGCCGGGGAGCCCCGCACGGCCGATCTCATCGATGCCCCACACGGTGGGCAGGAACACGGCCGCCCGCGTGGCGTACTTCGAGAGCGTGGACGTGGAGGCGTGGCTGCCGAAGCGCTGCGAGAACAGGTTGCCGCGGTCTTCGACGCCGCCCTTCATGCGGATGTTCTTCGTGGTGTTCGCCAGCGGACCCGTGGTGAATACGAGGCCGAGGTGGGCCATCAGATCGGTCATCGGGTCGCGACCGGGATCGCCGTAGACCAAGGCCGCGCCGCCCTTGTCGAGCCACGCCTTGAGCGCGGTGAGCTCCTCGGGGAGCATCGCCTTCTGCGGGGCGGCGAGCACCACGATGGCGGCGTCGTCGGGGATCGCATCGGCCGAGCCCAGCTCCAGACCGAAGTCCTTCACCTCGTAGTTCTGCGCCGTGAGCAGCTGCTTGAACAGCGAGAGCTTGTAGAGCGGGTCGGTCTCGCGGTGCGAGGCCTCGCCGTGGTCGGTGTAGAGGTAGGCGACCCGCTTGCCCTTCGCGAGCTTGAGCAGGTGCTTCTGCATGGTGCCATCGAGCTTCTTGAGCTCGCGGCGCGCCTTCTTCATCTCGGTGTCGATGCGCACCTTCTGGGACGCATCGCCCTGCTTGAGCACGACGTAGCCGTTGTCGCGGATGGAGAGCTCCTTCGAGAGCACCGGCTCCATCGGCTGGTCGACCGAGCGCACCGTGAGCTTGCCACCCGAGGCCGCAGCGAGCGCCTCAAAGTAGGGGAGCATCTTCTCCTTCACGTCGCTGGCCGGCGCGTAGAACAGCAGCGCCTCCACCGGCTCGTCGAGGTTGGCGGCGAGCGCCAGCGTGGAGGTGCCCGGCTTGGTGACCCGGAAGTACGAGAAGTCCCAGTCGGTGTCGTGCTCGTTGGCCAGGTAGTTGACCGGGAACACCAGGGCGATGCCGAACCCGAGCGAGAGACCCGCGCGCACGGCGTGCTTACGCGCACCCACCGGCATCGCCATCGGGTGAGCTTCGAGGATGCGGTCCATGAGCAGCATCGGCAGCGCACCGCACAGGCCGACGATCGGCACCAACGACTGCAGCGCCACCACGAAGCGGTCGAGGGCGTCTCCCTCCAGGCCCAAGGCCCCGGTGACGACGGGCTGCGAGCACCACCACAGCGCGATGGACGCTGTGGCAGCGAGCTGCGCGAACAGCGCCGAGCGCTGCACATCGGCCTGGGTGCCGGTGGCGCTGGAGAGCGCGCGCACGCGCAGGGCGATCGTCACAGCTACGAGGGCGAGTCCGCCGTAGGTGAGCGGGCCTTCGCCCTCACCATCGCCGAACAAGCGCTGGCCAGCGTAGACCAACGCCAAGCCGCCGAGCCACCCCAGGCCCACGCCTGAGCGAGGACGGAGCCAGATCATGCCGAGCGATGCGGCCGCGATGACCGCCAGGATCACGTACGCGGTCATTGCCAGCGCCTCCCCTCGAGCACCTTGGTGGCCACGAGCAGAAATCCGAAGGTGATGGACAGGTAGTAGACGACGTCACGCACGTGCAGACGGCCGTCTTGCATCGCGGTGAAGTGCTTGTCCCAGAAGGCCGCGTAGGCCACGATGCCCTTGAACGGCGCATCGAGCACATCCGACATCATCCAGCCCATGAGGAGCGTGGAGAGCACCACGCCGGCCACGATGCCAGCGGGGAGCTGGGTGCGGAAGAAGCTCGACGACGCAAGCCCCAGCGCCACCGTGGCGGAAGCGAGCAGCAGGAGTCCCAGGTAGCCCACGCTGATGTGGGCCAGGCTGACCTTGCCGTTCACGAAGATGAGGGCCGGCATGTAGGCGGTGAGCAGCAGCGTGCCCGCCATCAGCGCCATGGCCGCCAGGTACTTGCCCAGCACGATCTGCAGCTCGGAGGCCCGGCTGCCCACCAGCAGCACATCGGTGCCGAGCTGACGCTCTTCCGGGAAGGCGCGCATCGTGATGAGGATGGAGGCCACCATCACCACGCCGCCCGCGTTCTCGAAGAAGCTCTCGAGGACCTCGTGGCTGTAGCGTGCGCCATCCCCCAGGCCGCGGCCGTAGAACAGCACGCCGGTGATGAACAGCACGGCCGCGATGATCACGTAGCCAGCGAAGCCGTGCAGGTAGGAGCCCAGGTCGCGCCGCGCGACGATGATCGCGTTCATCACGCCTCCCCAACGCCGGAGAGACCCAGGAAGGCCTCTTCCAGCAGCTCGCCTGCATCCTGCAGGCCTCGAAGACCAAAACCCGCGCCGATGAGGTCGGCAGCGAGGCGCTCGCGATCATCTGCGGTGAGCAGCACCACCACGGATGCGACGCCGACCGCCACCCGACCCGGGTGCACCTCGGCCACACCTTCGTGGGCCTTGAGCCACGCCACCAGCGGCTCCACTTCGCCGCGCACCGTGACGAGCAGGCGCGCGCGCTTGAGCTTCGTGGTGAGCTCAGCTTCCGTGCCCTGGGCCACGAGCTGGCCATCGCGCAGCACCAGCAGCCAGTCGCAGGTCTGCTCGACCTCGGAGAGGATGTGGCTGGACACGAGCACGGCCCGGCCCTTCGCGAGGTTGCGGATCACCTTGCGCATCTCGACGATCTGCACGGGATCCAGGCCCGAGATGGGCTCATCGAGGATCACGAGGCGAGGGTCGTGGATGATGGCCTGAGCGATGCCGACGCGCTTCCTGTAGCCGTGGCTTAGGGTGCCGATCACCTGCTCGGCGCGCTGGCTGAGCTGAGCGGTCTCGAGCACGCTCGCGAGCCGGGCATCCACCTCGGCCTTGGTCATTCCCTTGAGGTAGCCCACGTGGCGCACGAAGTCGGCCACGCGCATGTCTTCGTACAGGGGCGGGGTCTCCGGCAAGAATCCGATGCGCGACCGCAGCCGCTCGGGCTCGGCCACGAGATCGATGCCATCCACCGTGACGCCCCCTTCGGACGGCAACAGCAGTCCGGCGAGGATCTTCAGGGCGGTGGACTTGCCTGCACCATTGAGTCCAAGGAGGCCCACGATCTGGCCCTCTTCGACCCGGAACGACACGCCCTTGAGGGCAGCGAAGTGCCCGTAGTAGCGTGTGAGGTTGCTCACCTCGATCATGATCGAATCTCCACGGCCGCGTCGGGTATGCACCGCTTCCGAGGCCGTCAAGCGTCGGGCAGGGCCTGAACGGGCTCACCAGGGTTGTCAGTCGACGGGGCGTCCGTCGAGGTACCAGCGGCCCGCAGGCAGCCTCATGCGATTCCGACCCCACCACTGACGCCAGGCCTTGAGATGGGCCTGCTGGACCCGCCAAGGGCCGTCGGCGTCGAACGCGAGCTGCTGACCGGTGGAGACGACCAGCTCGTCGTATGCCGTTCGCCGCACGTAGGTGTCGGCCTCGTCCATCTTCTCGACCAGCAGGCCCGCATCCATCACGCGACCATCGCGGTGGCGCACCCCGCGAGAGAACCGATCACCGTTGGCATCCCACCACGCCTGCCAGCGGCGCGCAAAGCCCGGCTGCTCTTCATCTTCCACGTGGCCCGTGAGCACGGTGAGCGCGGCGGCAGCGACCTCCGAGCGCCGACGGAGCCGAGGCTCGAGCGCCGCGAGCAGTGTGTCGACGCCGCGCGGATCACCCATCAGGCCAATGCCCTGCAGCGCGCCGGCCGCGACCTCATCATCTTCGCCGCGCGCGGCGGTGGTGAGCGCGATCAGGTGCGTGGGACCGCCATACCGACCCACGATCTCGCCGGGATGGCCGGACAGATCGCGGCGCTGCTCGTGCAAGGCGCGGGCGTGGAAGTCGATGCCACGCCGATCGCCGAGCATCAGCAACGCGATCGCGGCCGCTTCGGCGAGCGCCACATCGTCGAGCGCTGGCACCAGCGACTCCGCCACCTCGCGGTGACCGATGCGCCCCACTGCGGTGATCGCCGCCTTACGCGCCAGCCGGCTCGCCGAGGGCTCCACGAGGGCCAGCAAGGGCCGCAGCGCCTCTTCTTCCTTTCGAAGGCCCAGGACCTCGGCTGCTGCCGCCACCGCCGTGGCCGGCCAGGCCGTGGGCCGCTCCACACACTGGAGGAGTCCATCCACCAGGGCCGCGTTCGAGGAGCGCGCCACAGCACCCCTCAGCGCGCGGCGCGCGTCGCCATCGACCACCTCTTCGACCAGGTGGCGCAGCAGCACCTGCGCGGCCCGATACGACCGGTGACCCGCCAGCAGATCGACGGCCGCGACGTAGCGCAGCACGCCCGGATCGAGGGGGCCGCCGCGGCCATGGCGCACGGCGCGCGCAGCCGCATCCAGCTCGGCCGCCAGCGCTTCGACGACTTCTTCGCCTGCCGCCGCCGCTGCCGCGCGATGGGCACCGATGCGACGCTCGGGACGATCGGCATCGGAGCGGTGCCAGGGCGGCTTGCTGCGCTGCGCGTTGAACCGTGCGCGGGCATGCTCGGTGGTGCGCTCCATGTGCCAAGCGAGCGAGGCGGCCGGCATGTGGGCGAGGCCGTCGACGGCCGCTACACCTGCAGCCATGTCGGCATCGAGGAAGCGCTGACGGGCGGCCGCGAGCAGGGCCGCGCCATCTTCCGACACCCGCGAGAGGCGCGCGAGCGCCCACGCCTCGCGAACCGGCAGCTCCTGGCTGGCGTAGCCCATCGCGGCGGACTTCCACCGCGCATGGGCTTCACTCACCTCGCCGGCTGCGAGGGCGAGGTCGCCGAGGCGCAGATCGAGGCGGTAGCGCAGCTCGGGCAGCGGACGATCGCCGAGCAGCTCCACGGCGCGCCGATAGGCTTCGCCGGCACCCGCGGTGTCGTTGAGCATCCGGCGCACATCGCCCTCACACATCGCCGTGCGGGCGCGAAGGGCGCGCGGTGCTCCGGCCGCCACGATGGTCTCAGCGCGCTGCAGCGCCGCGCGGGCCTTCTCGCCATCGTCAGCGCGCACGAGGCGCTCAGCCTGGGCGAGCGCGATCTCGGCGCGGGTGTCGTCGTCTTGGGCGAGGGCTTCGGCCTCATCCAGGATTTCTTCTGCCCACGGCTCTTCGCGCATCACCACCATGTGCGCGAGCAGGAGCAGGGCGCGTGCCTGCACACGCGGCGGGCCATCGAGGCGCAGGCGCCGCACGAGCTTCT
>CAYNFK010000012.1:0-65462 GCA_964396405.1 uncultured Enterobacteriaceae bacterium | reverse complement strand
GCGGCACCTTCTTCGAAGACACGGGCGTGCCCATCTTCAACACCGTGGAAGACGCGAAGGCCGAGGTCGGCGCGAACGCCAGCGTCGTGTTCGTTCCTCCGCCCTACGCTGCCGACTCGATCTTGGAGTCGGTGGATGCCGATCTCGACCTCGTGATCGCCATCACCGAGGGCATTCCCGTCCGCGACATGATCCACGTCGCACGGTTCATGAAGGGCAAGCGCACGCGCCTGGTTGGGCCCAACTGCCCCGGTGTGATCACGCCCGATGAGTGCAAGATCGGCATCATGCCGGGCCACATCCACCGGAAGGGAAGCGTGGGCGTGCTCTCGCGCTCGGGCACCCTCACCTACGAGGCGGTGGGCCAGCTTGGGGCCGTCGGTCTCGGCCAGTCTTCGGCCGTGGGCATCGGCGGTGACCCGATCATCGGAACGAAGTTCATCGATGTGCTCTCGCTCTTCCGCGACGACCCTGAGACCGAAGCCGTGATCATGATCGGCGAGATCGGCGGCACGGCGGAAGAAGAAGCCGCGGCCTGGCTCAAGGACCACTGGAACGGCAAGCCCATCGTCAGCTTCATCGCGGGGGCCACGGCGCCTCCCGGTCGTCGCATGGGCCACGCGGGCGCGATCATCTCCGGTGGGCAGGGCACGGCGGAGTCGAAGTTCGCGGCGCTCTCCGAGGCCGGCGTGCACATCGTGCGCAGCCCCGCCGAGATGGGCCAGCGCATGAAGGCTGTGCTCGGGCGCTGAACCGTCCCGCGATGGTTAGTCCATCGGGGGTTCGGGAGGGTCGCGGATGGCAGGACGCTGGGGATACCGGGTCCTGCTGTTGTTCGTGGTCCTCGCTGTGTTGCGTCTGCCGATTCGCGCGTGGGTGGGCGGCGACCACCTTGTGACGCCGTGGGGTGATCGCGAGGTCACCCGGGCGCTCGACCTCACGGACCTGCCCGTGGCGGGCGCCGAGGCGAGCGGGGGAAGCGGAGCACGGGTTCCGGGACCAGCGCTGGGCGTGCTCGTGGGCGTACCGTGGGCGCTCACGGGCTCCTTCGAGGGCGTGGTGCGGTCCATCCTGCTGTTCGGGGTGCTCTCCGTCGCCGTTGTCGCATGGACGGCCCGCAGCGGTCCCGTGGGATCCGCGCCGATCGCAGCGCTTCTGCTGGCGGGATCGCCGATCCTCTGGGAAGCGCAGGTGAGGGTGTGGAACCCGGCCTGGCTGGGCGCGTTCGTGGTGTTCGGGGTGGGTGCAGTCGATCGGCTGGTGAGCACACGGGACGCGCGATGGATGGTGCCGGCCGCCGTGGCGTTAGCTGTCGCCGCTCAGCTCCACCTCGTGACGCTGCTGCTGGTGGTCACACTTCTCCCAGGGATCCTGCTCGCAGGGGTACCGCGCCTGGGCCGCTGGACCCTCGCCGCGGTGGGTGTGGTGGCGCTCCTCTACGCGCCCACGCTGGTCGACGAGCTGTCCCGCGGCTGGACGCTGTCGGCCGCGATGCGAGAGCAGCCGCAGTTCACGCATGCCACCACCGGCGTACGGCGGGAGGTGGCATGGCAGGCGCTGCGCGCAGGCCTCGGCCTAGAGGCCCCGTTCACCTCCGAGCGGGTCTGGGGCCACCTCGGCGGCGTGATGATGGGGTGGGGGGCGCTCTGGGCCGCGGTTCGCGGGCTGCGCGCGAGCTGGACCGGGTCCGATGACACGCCGGGTTGGCACCGCACCAGCGCGATGTTCGCCATCTCGGTGTTCTTGCAGGTGGCCTGGTACGGCTACGACGACCGTCTCCTGTTCGCCACGCGCTACGCCCTGGCGTTCATCCCGTTGCTCGTCCTGCTGGGTGCCCGTGGGCTTGCCGATCAGGTTGGATGGTGCATGCGCCGATCCCGTGCGGCGGGCGTGGTGCTCGGCGTTGGCGTGGTGGCGGTGCTGGGGATGGGAACGTTCACCGGCGATGTGTTCGTTCCCACCGAGCCCAGCTGGCTCACCTGGGCAGGGCAGGAGCGGGTGAGGGGAGTCGTGCAGGAGCGCATGGGCTGGTCGGTCGAAGACTACGTTGCCAACACGTCGCACGTCGATCTGCAGCCGGATGGCACGCTGACCTATTCGCGCCTGGTGGGAACGCTGCACCACCTCTTGCCGGGGCCGGAGCATGAGTTTCCGGGATCGGGGACCGGTCCCTGCGTCACGCTGCTCGACCTTCGCGGGATCCGTGCCGCATCGGATGGGCTGCCGATCGAAGCGCTGACGGCCATGTTCCCTGGCTCGGGTCACCGCGAGCTGATGGCCCCGATCGCGGGGGCGTGGCCGGTGGTGTGGAGCCCAGCATCGGGACGCTGCCCGGCTGTGCGGTCCAACCGCTACCTCACGTCGGCGCAGGAGCGGGCTGACTGGGAGCGGGTGCAGGCGTGGGCGGGGCACCGTCGGGCCGACGTCCAGCAGCGACCCGCCGGCGGCTTCGACGCCCTGCTGACGTGGCCGTTCGACGAGACGGGGAGCGCGGTCTTTCCGGTGCGCTTGGAGGTGGTTCCGGGTGCGGAGGGCGTACAGGTCACGCTGCGGGCGCATGCGCTTCGCGGCACGAGCTTCAACGATGGGATGTACCGCGACGGTGCGCTGCACGACCCCGACCTGGTCCTGATGGACGGAGCCGGTGCGGAGGTGGCCGCGTGGTCGCTGCTGAAGGGCAGGGTGGGTTTTCCCGGGGTGCTCACGCCGCTCGCTGTGGGTCCGTTCGAACGCCCCCCGGGGTCCTTGCGTGTGGTGTTCCGCGCGGTGGTGGCGTCCGGCGGAGAGCAGGGCGGGCCGCTTCAGCCCACGCCGGTGTCCGTCGAGCTGCCCGGCGTGTGGGCCGATCCCGTTCCAGTCGTGCCGTAGGAGGGGCGTTCGTTGGCGTGGGCACAGGCGATCCGATAGACCGCCGCCCCATTTCGCCCGGGCCCCGACCCGCTGGAGCACACCATGGCCGTTGAGCGCACCCTGTCCATCATCAAGCCCGATGCCACCCGCAAGAACCTCGTCGGCAAGATCGTGGCGCGCTTCGAGGCCGAGGGCCTGAAGATCGCCGGCATCCGCAAGGCGTGGCTCTCGAAGGAAGAGGCCGAGGGCTTCTACGCCGTGCACAGCGCCCGCCCGTTCTTCGGCGAACTCGTCTCGTTCATGACCTCGGGCCCCTGCGTCGTGATCTGCCTTGAGGGCGAGGGCGCTGTGGCGAAGAACCGCGAGATCATGGGTGCCACGAACCCCGCCCAGGCCGCCGAAGGCACGCTCCGTAAGCTCTACGCCGACAGCATCGGTGAGAACGCGGTGCACGGCTCCGACGCCGTCGAGACCGCTGCGGCTGAGGTCGCTTACTTCTTCCGCGGCACCGAGCTGTTCTAAGGCTCCTGCCCGGGCGGTCCAGGCGGGCCGCTTCGTCGCCGGTATCGGTTCGCGCTACGACAGGACGGTAGGAGGGCGCTTGTCCACCCCGCACTTGTCGCTGTCGTTGTCTCGCGAGCTGTGGAACGGGATGCTTCGGGCAGCCCTTCCCTACGATGTGGCCCGGGGCGAGGTCTCGCTGCTCGGCGTAGCGCGCGCCACGGTGAAGCAGCTCGGCGTGCGCGAGCGCGTGGAAGGCCTGCTGGAAGGTGGGCTCACCCCCCCACCCGTGGCGCGGCTTGGTGAGGCGGCGCTGGCGCTCTGGCGCGACCGCAAGCCCGACGTGGTGCGGCGTGTAGATCGCCTGGTGCACATCGAAGGCACCTGGCAGATCGCCATCGACGACCTGGGCACAGAGATCGTGTACGGCCCCCAGAAGCTCACCGCCGAGGCGTGGGTGAAGGCCGTCGCCGACGGCAAGATCACGCTGCTCACCGAAGGCCTCACCTTCCCGTTTCACATCGAGCAGCGCCTGGGTGCCACCGTGGCCTTGGGTCGGATCCGGTACGCTCGGGATCGCCAGGCCATCCTCGCCAACGTGCAGGATGTCGCGCTGCATCTCGGAGATGCTGCCTGGGTGCAGGTGGTCGGTCGGCTGGTGGAGGTGGTGCTCGCACGCCAGCTCGGTCAGATGGAGGCCGTTCCCGTGCTCAAGCGTGAGCAGCTGGAGAGCCTGCTGGGTCCTGTGGGCGGTCCGCTCAAGGTGCTGCTGGAGGTGGCCGACCTGTTCCTCGCTGTGGACGAGGAGCGCATGACCTTGGAGGTGCGCTTCGGGTTTGCGAAGGCGCCCGATGCGCCGCGGCTCGGCGATGGCGGCGAGGGGGGAGTATGGTGAAGCACGAGGTGAACGTCGCCGTCGTCACCGGCGCGGGAAGCGGCCTGGGGCGTGCGCTGGCTCGAGCACTGCACCGAAAGGGCGTCTCGGTCGTGGTGGCCGATGTGGTCGAGGCGCGAGCACAGGAGGTCGCGGCCGAGCTGGGTGAGCGCGCGGTGCCGTTCGTCGTGGATGTGCGGGATGCCGCCGCGATGGCCGCACTGCTCACGTTTGCAGTCGACACGCTCGGACCTGTCGATCTCTGGGTCAACAACGCCGGCGTGGCGGTGGCCGGGCTCGTCGGCGACGTGCCTTTGGAGGACTGGATCTGGGTGGTCGACGTGAACCTGTGGGGCGTGGTTCACGGCTGCCATGTCGCCGTGCCCTACCTCAAGGCACGTGGCCGCGGCGCCGTGCTGAACGTCGCGTCGGCAGCGGGCTTGGTGGCCACGGGTGGCTTGGCCCCCTACAACGTCACGAAGTCGGCGGTGGTGAGCCTGAGCGAGACGCTCTACAGCGAGCTCAAGGGCACGGGCGTCTCGGTCACCGTGCTGTGCCCCACGTTCTTCGAGACCCGACTGCTCGAAGACGCCCGCACCACGGATCCGTCGCTCACGCGTGTGGCGTCCAAGCTGATGAAACGGGCCCCTGTTCAGGCCGACCAAGTGGCGGAGCGGGCGCTCGCCGATGTCGCTTCGGGACGTCTACACTCGGTGCCCATGATCGACGGTCAGGTGATGTGGGCTGTGCGCCGGGCGCTCCCGCAGCGCTTCTACGACATGGTGCCGAAGCTCCTCAAGGTGCTGGAGCGCCTCGCCGGGTAGGCTGGGTGCGCTGACGTAGAGCACCCATCAAGTACTCTCCCGTCGTCCGCCGGGCGGTCCGGCCCCTGGTCTTCATCGCTCGTCAGTCACGGGCCCCGGCCCGCTCCTTCCTCGCTCCTCGCCCATGAGCCGGCCTGCCTCAGCGGCCTCGGTCCGAGTACGATGGACTGCTTGATCGGTGCTCTAGCGTGCCCAAGGTGGTCGTCGACGCGTGATGCCGAGGGCGAGCAGACGCTCTTGCAGGTAGCCGTTGAGGTGGCGCTTGGCGTAGATCGCCCCGTAGAGCGCGCCGCCGAGGTGGGCTGCGTGCGCGATCCCACCGCCGCCGCCGAGCATGCCGAGCACGTCGAAGATCACGAACAGCGTGACGGCCATCACTTGGGGCATGGCAATGATGAAGAAGATCGCCACCATTCGCCAGGGAAACAGGAAGGTGGACACGATCAGCACCGCCATCACGGAGCCGCTCGCGCCCAGCGCCGGCACCGCATCACCCGTGACCCAGCCATAGAGCACATGCCCGGCCGATGCGACGATGCCGCCCGCTACGTAGAGGTGCATGAAGCCCACCGCGCCCACGATGCGCTCCAGGTCGCGACCGAACATCACCAGCGCCAGCATGTTGAACGCGAGGTGGGCGAGGCCCACATGGCTCACCGCGCTGGTGAGGAGGGTCCACGGGGCCTGACCGACCCGACCGGCCGAGACCAAGAAGTTGGAGGTCATCAGCCGCTCCATGGAGCCGCCGAACAGGATGGCGAGCTGCCACAGCAGCCACACCGACGCGTTCACCGCCACCGTGGTCCACAGGGCGGGTGTGGGGGTCTGGACGATCACGAGCGGGAGCGAGCGACGGCGGGCCAGTGGGCCTCCAGCGGTGGAGCGGTCAGCGACGACCGAGAGCCTGCACCGCCATGAAGATCTGCGCACGGCTTGGCGCGGGTCCATCCCCTACCGGTTGTCCGTTCACAAAGACCGCGGGACGCGGCGCCGACGCGTGGGTGGGAGGCAGCTCCACCCTCCCGGAGTTCAGCTCGCGCCAGCGGGGGGCGAGGTCCTGCATCTGCAAGGCATCTCGGAGGCTGTCGCGCACCAGGGCTGTGGTGTCGTCTTCCTGATCGAACACGAGCTCGATGTTGAGCATGGCGATCCCCTGTTGGACGTATCGGTCCTGATCGGTCGGGTTGGAATGGACTTTGGCTATTCCGTCGGGCTGCGATCGGCGCTCCTCTCCTGCCGGGAGAGCGCATCCAGGAGGGTGTTGCGGCTGATGCCCAGTGCCCGGGCGGCCTGGCTGCGATTCCCCTCGCAGCGGGCCAGCACCCAGCCTGCATACCGATCCGAGACCTCCCTCAGGGGCAGGGACGCATCAACAACAAACGTGTTCGCGGGCGGACCCGACGACAACGTGTCGCCCAACAGCCGGAGGTCGTCGGGCTCGAGCACGGGCGAGGTGGCGAGGGCGACCGCAGCCTCCAGCACGTTCCGAAGCTCGCGCACGTTGCCTGGCCAGTCGTAGGCGTGCAGCTTGCGCCGGGCGCTCGGGCTCAAGCGTGCGTCGGGCAGGTCGTGGGTGCGGCTGTGGACGTAGAGGTAGTGCGCAGCGAGGCGATCGAGGTCCTCCGGGCCCCGCTCCGCCAGGGTGGGCATCCGAAGCGACACCACCCGCAGGCGATGAAGCAGGTCGTGCCGAAAGGTGCCCGCCGCCACGTCCGCCGCGAGGTCACGGTTCGTGGCCACCACGAACCGCACGTTCGCGGTGCGCGGCTGGGTGGCGCCAACTGGGTAGTACGTGCGGTCCTGCAGCAGGCGCAGGAGCTTGCGCTGGGACGACAGCGACAGCTCCCCGACCTCGTCGAGGAACAGCGTGCCGCCGTCGGCCATCGCCACCTTGCCGTCGGCCGACTTCTCGGCCCCGGTGTACGCGCCAGCCACATGCCCGTAGAGCTCGTTCTCGATGAGGGCGTCGGGGATCGCCGCGCAGTCCACGACCACGAACGGCCCCTCAGCGCGCTTCGAGTTGTCGTGCAGGGCGTGGGCGAGCAGGGTCTTGCCGGTGCCGCTGGCACCCAGGAGCAGCACGGTGATGTCGGAGCGTCCGGCGCGTCCCACGAGGTCGTAGAGCGCTCGCATGGGCGGCGCATCGCCGACCACCTGGTCGAAGTGGAAGGCCAGGCTCTGGTGGGTGCGCCCTTCGAGTTGCCCGCCGAGGCTGGTGCGCTGGAGCAGCGTGACCAGCCGTGGCGCGACCGCAACCAGCGCACGCTCGTCGGCGTCGACGAAGTCACCACCGCGCTTGTTGAGCACCTGGAGGACGCCGATGGTGGTGCCCTCGCTGCGCAGGGGCACGGCGATCATGCTGCGCGTCCGGTACCCGGTCTGGGCTTCGGCGCGACGCGCTGCCGCCGTGGGTGCATCGCGGGCGCCGAGGCGTGCAGGTCGCCCCGAGCGGGCCACCTCACCCGCGAGCCCTTCCCCGAGCGCGAGCACGATGCTGCCGCCCTCTTTGAGGTCCGCGCTCCGACTCACAAGTGCCTGTCGCACCGGGTCCACGAGGTAGAGCGTGGCGCGATCGGCATCGAGTGACTTCGCTACCGCCCACCGAAGCTGGTCGAGCGTCGTGCCGAGGTCGACCGCACGATGGCCCACGCCGCCTTCCAGGCGTCTGAGCAGCAGGTCAAAGTCGTTGGTTGATGGGATGCTCATTCAAAAATTATACACCCATGTCGTAGAAAATCGAACGATAGGTGACACGGGTAACGAACAAACGCCGAAAATGATATTGGCATGGTGACTGCAATGGGGGTGAGTGTCCGGCGCACACACCGCGCAGGTCGAGGAGGCTCCCATGGCTCGCATGCGTCGCGGTTCGGTCCCGGTCGAGTACGTCCTGGTGGTGGCCGGCGTGGCGGCGATCGGCATGCTGGGCGTCGTCATCCCGCGCGGCCTGGGCGACATGATGATGGGTGGCGCGGAGCAGATGGAGGTTGGCGGCACGGGCACGGACGGCAACCTCAGCCCCTTCGGTCAGCCCGCGAGCAGCGGCCCCGGCACCCCGGCCGACGACGGCGTGGCCTCGCCGTTCGAGGCCCCAGTGGGTTCGGAAGGCTGGGCGGACGATCCCTGGGCACGGCCGTCTCCGGAGCCCAAGAAGACGGGGTCGGGCTGCAACCAGGGCAAGGGTAACGGAGCGGAAGGCTGCGATCCTGGCAACTCGAACCAAGGGGATCCAACGCGATCGAACGACGAGCCCGGTGGGACGACACGGGGTCGCGGTCGATAGGGTTGGAGGCGCGATGAGCGCCCGGGCGCCGAGGGTGGGGACCCTCGGCGCTCGCCTTCGTTCGGGGTGCCGCTACTCGACCGTCACCGCGAAGGTCACCGACACATCGGTGTCGCCCCCGATCGCTCCGAAGCCACCCGCAGCCACGGCTTCGGCCGTGCCGGCCACCTTCACGGCCACGCTGCCCTCGGGGGGCATGTGACGCAAGGTGAGCACCAGGTCGCCGGTGCCTGCCACCCCGGAGCTGAGATCGTTCTCCAGGCCCACGGGGAGCCCGTTGCCGTCCTCATCGGCGTAGGCGTGGGTCAGCGCGGCGTCCTCAGCGTCGGTGGCAGGGCCGGCCACAGCGCTCCCCGTGAAGAACACCTGGTGCTCGTCGGCCTCTTCGGCCACCTCCAGGGTGATGTCTTCCGCCGGGTCTTCCAGCGCGTTCAGGAAGCGCACGGAGGCGGTGAAGTCGGTGCTCGCCGGCACCGTGAAGGCGTCGATCACGGGCTCACCATCGTTCTCGGGGTCGGTCCACGTGAACACAAGCTCGTCGCCACCTGCCGAAGGAACCAGGGTGAGCTCCACGGTGGTGATGACCTCGCCCTCGTTGGTGATGTCGGGGTTCTTCACGTCTGAGCAGGCCGACACCGACAGGGTGAGCGCGGTCAGGAGCGGCACGGGACGCATGGGGACCTCCGGATGGCGTGACCGATAACGCAACTGAGTTGCAACAGCACGCCGTACGACTTCGGCGCTCACGGGTTCGACACCCTGCGATGGCGACGGCAAGAGGAAGTGCAGCCGACCGCACCCATCCCAGCGGGGACGGCGGCGTTGCTCCCTGGAGGCCCCATGTCCCGCGCCGACACGAAAGCTCCCCCCGAGAGCCTCCTCACGGATCTCCACACGCTCCGGCAGCGGGTCGACCGGCGCACCGTGCTCACCTGGATCTCCGCAGGCATCGCGCTTCCGGTCGCCGCCTGCGCTCCGTCGACGGGCGCGTCCGATGACCCGGACACCGACACCGACACCGACACCACCGGGGGGAGCTGCGAGGACGGTACGGCCATCCCTCGCGAGACGCCCGGACCCTACCCAGGCGACGGCACCAACGGTCCCGACGTCCTCGCGCAGTCCGGCATCGTGCGCGCCGACCTCCGTCCGAACCTCGACGGCAGCGACGTGGCGGAGGGCGTGGAGCTAACGGTGCGCCTGCGCATCGTGTCGACGGCGTCCTGCGCGCCGCTGGCCGGAGCTGCGGTCTACCTGTGGCACTGCGATCGCGAGGGCCTCTACTCGATGTACACGAAGGCCGACGCCACCTACCTGCGCGGTGTGCAGGTGGCCGACGCGGAGGGCTACGTGTCGTTCACCACCATCTTCCCCGGCTGCTACCCGGGGCGCTGGCCCCACATGCACTTTGAGGTCTTCGCCACCGTCGACGACATCGACGACGCCCGCACCGCGGTCGCGACGTCGCAGCTCGGCTTCCCGCAGGCCACCTGCGAGGCGGTGTACGCGGAGGCTGGCTACGCGCAGAGCGCCGTCGACCTGCAGGGCGTGTCGCTGATGTCGGACGGGGTGTTTCGCGACGGGTCCGACGCGCAGATCACGGTGATGTCGGGCTCCGTCGGGGACTCCCTCACGGCGAGTCTCGTGGTGCCGGTGGACGCCTGACGCGTCGTCGGCCCCCCCGGTACGTCCGGGATACCGTCGCGCAGGAGGTGGGATGTTCGACCCGATCGCGATGGCGATCCCCGGCTTCGTCGCCCTGATGGGGGCGGAGATCGCGGTGTCGGGCGCTCAAGGTCGCCTGCGCGGCAACCGGCCCACCTGGCGACCTGTCGACGCGATCGGCGACCTCGCGACCGGCATCACCAGCCAGGCCACGGGCGTTCTCCTCACCGGCGTGCTGGCGGTGGGGGCCTACATGTGGGTGTGGGAGCACGTCACGCCGCTTCGATTGCCGGCCGATGCCCTGTGGGTGTGGGTCGGTGCGTTCGTGCTCTACGACTTCGTGTACTACCTCTGGCACTGGGCGAGCCATCGCATCAACTTCATGTGGGCGGCGCACCAGGTTCACCACCAGAGCGAAGACTTCAACCTCGCTGTGGCGCTGCGGCAGTCGATGCTCACGCCGATCACGTCGCTGCCCTTTGGGCTCGCGATGGTCGCGGTGGGCTTCCCGCCCGCGGTGATGGCGGGAACGCTGGCGCTGAATACCGTCGGCCAGTTCTGGTTCCACACCCGCCTGATCGGGCGCATGGGACCCTTCGAGGCGGTGCTCAACACGCCGAGTCACCACCGCGTCCACCACGGCATCAACCCGGCCTACATCGACAAGAACCACGCGGGCATCTTCATCGTGTGGGACAAGCTCTTCGGCACCTTTCAGGCCGAGGGGGAGGAGCCCGTCTACGGCGTGGTGGAGGGCTTTCCCACGGCGAACCCTTGGCGGGCCAACGTCGACCCGTGGGTGAAGCTGTGGGCGCAGTGGCGGGCCTGCGTGGGCTGGGAGCGGCTCTACCTCTGGGTGGCACCGCCCGAGTGGCGTCCGGCGGCGCTGGGGGGGAGGGTGGTGATCCCCGAGCCGTCGATCGCGCTGCGCTGGGATCCCAAGCCGTCGTGGGGACGTGTGGCGTACGTGCTCGGTTGGGTGGGCGTGGCGGTTGCGGTGCTGGCAGCGCTGCTGCCGGGCGCGCTGGTCTGGCCGGCGTGGACCTCCGCGGTGGTGGCAGCCTTCGTGCTCGGGTCGGGGCTCGCTTGGGGTGGTCTGCTCGATGAGCGCCCGTGGGCCGCACCGGTGGAGCTGGCGCGGCTGGTGACCGTTCCGTGGGTGCTCACGCTGGCGCTCGGCGTGCCGTGGATGGCTTCCTATGTGCTGGTGGTGCTGTCTTTCGTGGCGCTGTTCGCGGTGCAGCGCAACGAGCGGTCGGTTGGCGTCGCTTCTGCGGCGTAGTCCCGCCGAAGGACCGGGCGGCGAGATAGGCGCGGCCGATGTCGTACGTCCCTGGCAACCCCCTGATGGCGCAGTCCGACCACACCGTGCTCGTCGAGACGCAGTCCCCCCGCTTTGAAGAGGCGCGCGACGCGCTGCACGTGTTCGCGGAGCTGATCAAGAGCCCGGAGTACATCCACACCTGGCGCATCACGCCGCTCTCGGTGTGGAACGCGGCCTCGTCGGGTCACACGCCCGAAGAGGTGGTGGCCACGCTGCAGGGGCTCGCGAAGTACCCGGTGCCCGAGAGCCTCATCGCCTGGATCCACGAGAAGATGGGCCGGTTCGGGCGTCTGCGCTTGGTGCGCGACGGTCCCTGGCTGCGGCTTGAGGCCGATGACGTCGCCGACCTCGACGAGATCCGTCACCTCAAGGTGGCGAGTGATCTGGTGGCCGATGACACCGGCGATGCCGCTGCACTGCGCGTCGCGCCACGGCGTCGCGGCGAGCTCAAGCAGCTGCTGCTCTCCGTGGGTCTGCCGGTCCACGACCTCGCTGGCTACGACGACGGCGAGGCCCTCACGATGGCGCTCACGCCGCAGAGCGACGGGCGGCCGTGGGCGCTGCGCGAGTACCAGATCGAGGCCGTGGACGCGTTCACCTCGGGCCCTGGTGCTGGCTCGGGCGTGGTCGTTCTTCCTTGTGGTGCCGGCAAGACGATGGTGGGCATCGGCGCGATGGTGCGGCTCGGCATGCGCACCCTCATCTTGTGCACGGGCAACACGGCGCTCCACCAGTGGCGGCGTGAGATCCTCGCCCGCACCACGCTCACCGAAGATCAGGTCGCTGCGTACACGGCCGATGACAAGCGCATCGGACCGGTGACCCTCACCACCTACCAGCTGCTCACCTGGCGCCCGAACAAGGCCGCGCCGCCCGCGCACTTCCGCCTGTTTCACGAAGCGAGCTGGGGGCTTGTGATCTACGACGAGGTCCACCTGCTGCCGGCGCCGGTGTTTCGGGAGTCCGCGTGGCTGCAAGCTCGGCGCCGCCTGGGTCTCACGGCCACCTTGGTGCGGGAGGATGGGCACGAGGGCGACGTCTTCGCGCTGGTGGGCCCCAAGCGCTACGAGCTGCCTTGGAAACAGCTGGAGGCCCAGGGGTGGATCGCGGAGGCCCGCTGCGTCGAGATTCGGGTGCCGCAGACCCCGGAGGACCGCGTGGCAGCGCTGCGTGCCGGGGCGTCTGAGCGCGCGCGCATCGCGGCCCGCAATCCGCGCAAGGGGGCCGTGCTGGAGCGCCTCTTGGCCCGTCATGCCGGCGAGCAGGTGCTGGTGCTGGGCACCTACCTCGACCACCTCGGCTTCCTCGCCCGCCGCTTCGACATGCCGATCATCTCGGGCGACACGCCGGCCGCCGAACGACGCGTGCTGTTCGACCGCTTCCGCTCCGGTGAGCTGCGGGTGCTGGCCCTCTCGAAGGTGGGGAACTTTTCGGTCGATCTGCCCAACGCCAGCGTCGCGATCCAGGTGTCGGGCAGCTTCGGGAGCCGCCAAGAGGAGGCCCAGCGCCTGGGCCGTGTGCTGAGGCCCAAGCCGGGGGCCAACCAGGCGTGGTTCTACACGCTGGTGACGGCGGACTCGCCCGAGCAAGAGTTCGCTGAGCGCCGCCAGCTCTTCCTGGCCGAGCAGGGTTACCCCTACCGCATCGAGGCCGCTGGCCTGGAGGGCTAGACCGTGCTGGCTTCGCTCTTGGTGGTCGCGCTCGCCGCTCCCGTCGACGACCTGGACGCCCTCGAGCAGCTGATCGTCAGCGTGCACCCGGCTCCGCATCACCACGTCTCCGCCACCGAGCTGCGGGAGGCGTTCGCCGCGGAGCGCGCGGTGTGGGGGCAGGGGACGGTCGACGAGCTCCAGGTCGGACGCTCGCTTCACCGTGTCCTGGCACTGCTGGGCGACGCCCACGTTCGTGTGGCGCTCCCGATGATGCAGCCGGGGTCCGCCAAGGAGGTTCAGGCGCTGGGCCTGCTGCCGCGCACGGTGGACGGACGGGTCCTCGTCGACGCCGGCGCGCCGGGGCTGCCCTCCGGCGCTGAGGTGATCGCGATCGACGGCGTCCCCGTGGCCCACGTGTACGAGGCGCTGCTGCCGCTCGTGCCGGCCGATGGGCGCGACCCGGTGGCGAAGCTGCGTGCCCTCGAGCACGACTTCCCGCGCTACCACGCCTTGGCCTACGGGATGGCCGCCTCCCACGCTGTCAACCTGCGTGCAGTGGACGGCACCGAGCAGGTCGAGGTGTCGCTGCCGAGCATCGGGCGAAGCGGACTCGCCACCCTGCGCAGCGCCCGGCACGTTCCCGACTGGTGGGGACGGACCGTTCCGGACGGTCTGCCCGTGCTGGAGCGGATCGACGGTCTCGCCGTGATGCACCTGCCGACCTTCGCCGTGATGGATGGTGCCGCCTTTCGTGTGCGCGTCGACGATCTGTTCGCCCAGCTGGACCCCGACGAACGCCTGGTGCTGGATGTGCGGGGCAACGAGGGGGGCCTTCGTCCCAACAACATGGCCGTGCTCGACCACCTCTTCTCCGCGCCCTACGCCGAGTGGACCGAGCAGCGGGCACGGGTGCTGCGGGTGCCCGGCGCGCTGCGGCGCACGCTCACGTGGCCGTTTGGCACCGACCTCGACCGCTTGTCGCACGGGTTCTTGCGGGATCGGGCCACCCGGGACTGGGTGTCGGCAGGGGATCCGTTGCTGAGCCGCACCCAGCCGGTGTCCGAGCCGCATCGAGGACCCGTGGATCTCTGGGTGGATGGCCGCACCGGCAGCGCTGCGAACGGGTTGGTGCTGGTGCTGCGCGGCCAGCGACCGGGCGTGCGGGTGATCGGAGAGCGCCTCGGCGGCGCCTGTGATGCGCACAACGGCGAGCTGCCCACGGTGTGGACGGGTCCCGAGACCGGCGCGATCGTGCTGTTGAGCCTGCTGAGGCTCCCCCACGTTTCGGTGGAGGGTTGCGTGCCCGGGCGCGGACTCGATCCCGACGTCGCCGTCCTCCCGACGCGCGACGCGTTTGTTGCTGCACGTGACCCCTGGCTGGAGGCGACCCTGTGAGGAGCGTGTCGGTGCTGAGCGTCGAGACGCCGGATCTGTGGGCCGAGCTGGAGGCGCTTCACCCCCTCCACGAGCACCTCGCCCAGACACTCGACCCCCTGCGGAGGGTGGTGAGGCCTAGCTTTGAGCGGGAGGTGCTGCCGCGCCTGGAGGGACGCGTGCTCGTGCGCTACGCGCGACGGGATGCGGCCGTGGTGCAGGCCGAGCGGGAGGCGCTCTCCGCGACGGTGGCCGAGCTGCGGTCGGACGTCCGCCGGGTGCTGGTGGCGGCCCAGCGTCATGCGCTCGACGACGTGGTGATCGGGCGCCAGGCCTGGGACCCCCTTCACGACGCGGCGGCCGTGCGGGCCCTCCACGCCGGAGGTCTGCTCCAGGCCATGACGGACGACGCGCTCCCGTACGAGGGGCGCTACCGGCTTCACCCCGATCTGCCCGCGCCCCCCGAGGTCCGCTACGACTTCACGGACGCCGTGATGGACCTCACCGACGACCTCTCGCGGCCCGAGGTGGGTCCCATCCAGTTGCTCGACGATCTCGCGTCACTCGCGGCGGGTCTGGAGGCCGGTGGGGTGCGGGTCACGCACGCGGGCACCGTAGCGTCCACCGACGCGAAGCTCCTCGGGCGTCGCCTCGCCGAGGCCTCTCTGGTGGGGTCGGGCAAGCTGGAAGACCACGTGCGGTGGGGTCGTGCCCTGCGTGCACTCAAGGCGCTGAGCGCGGTGTCGGTGGATGTTCAGACCCGCACCCTGCACCTCGATCTGGGCCTGGAGAGCACGCTGCAAGGGGCGACGCACGAGGCCTGCAACCGCCTCGTGCACCGGCTGGTCGACCGCGACCTGCACGTGGTGGTGCCGGCCGTGCGCGAAGCGCTGCGTCAGGCCGGCGAGGGCGCTGTGGACGAGCTGGTGTTCGCCGAGACCCTGCGCGAACAACACCGCGACATCCTGTTCCCCCGCTGGGATCGCGACGGTGACAGCGTCTACCCCTACGTGGAGGGCGATCGTCGGCGCACCTGGGACGATGAAGCCTTCGACCAGGTCGAGGCCCGCATGGTGCGGGCGGTGCTGGGTCGCATGGAGCAGTTCGGGCTGGTGCGTCGTGCACCGGGGGTGTTCGCCGCCACAGCGGACGGCCGCGCCTGGGCCCAGGCCACGGAAGGCCCGCATCCGCCGATCTGGGTCAGCGGCGATCTCGAGCTGATCGTGCCGCCCCAGGCGCTCACCCCATGGGAGCGCTTTCAGATCGAGAGGCTCGGGCGCTGCCTGCAGCGCGATGTGGTCGATCGTTACAGGCTGGAGCGGGAGGGGCTCGCCACGTGGCTCACCACGCACGAGCTCGATGAGGCGCTCGCGCTCCTGCGCCGAAGGTGCCCGGCGGTGCCGGATGGGGTGGTCGCTACGCTGGCTTCATGGGCTCAGGCCGTGAGCCGCGTGGTGCTCACCCGCGGGGTCCTCCTCGACCCTTGAACCCGCCGCGGGGCGGACCGTGGCCGCCGCCGTGATCGGGTCGCTGCATCGGGAGCGCACGCACCACCGGGACGATCTGGCCGCGCACGTTCAGCTCAGGGTGATCGCGCAGCACGCGCTCGGCGGTGGCCTCGGGCAGCGCCACGAAGCTCTTGCGGGGTGCTACCGTGATGCGGCCGAGCTGGGACTTCGGCACGCCGGCGCCCTGCACGAAGGTCTCGAACAGGTCGGCGATGCGCACGCCCCGCTGGGCTCCGATCGGCAAGAAGAGCATGACGGACGGACCGAGGTCGGCCATCGACTCCTGCACCCGCGCGCGCGCTTCGGCCGCCGGCGCAGGCGCAGGAACCTCGGCGGCAACGGGGCCGCTGGGCATGCCCATGCGCGAGAGCGCGGCGACGGCGAGGTCTTCCGCGGTCCAGGTGCCGTCGGCCAGCCACCGCGAGACATGGGCGCGGATGAGTCCGGCGGACTCATCGGCGAGAGCGGCCTTCAGGTCGTGCTGCACGCGCATCATCCGGGCCTGGGCGATGTCCTGGTCGGTAGGGACCCGAACTTCTTCCATGCGAATGCCGAGCTGCTGCTCCATGTACCGGAGCTTGCGGCGCTCGGAAGGACCCACGAACGACAGCGCGAGGCCCTCACGACCGGCGCGGCCTGTGCGGCCGATGCGGTGCACGTAGGTCTCGGTGTCGTGCGGCAGATCGAGGTTGATGATGCGGCGCACGTGGTCCACATCGAGGCCGCGGGCGGCGATGTCGGTGGCCACCACGATGTCGAGCCGGCCGGCACGAAAGCGCTGCAGCACCCGCTCACGGGCGGCTTGGTTGAGGTCGCCGTGCAGGGCCTCGACGGGGAGACCGTCTTCCGTGAGGGCGTCGGCCACATCGGCGCAGGCCTGGCGGGTGCGGGCGAACACCAGCGTGGTGCCGGGCGAAGCCGCAGCCAGCACGCGGCGGAGCGCGTCGAGCTTGTTGCGCTGGGGCACGGACGTCCACTGCTGCTCGATGTGGCCCACCGAGAGCGCGTTGCTCTCGACCTGGATCTCGACCGGGTTCTGCAGGCGGTTCTGAGCGAGCTTGCGGATGGGCTCGGGCATCGTGGCCGAGAACAGGGCCACCTGAACGGTGCGTGGGGCCGCCTCGAAGATCTTGGTGACGTCGTCGAAGAAGCCCATGCGGAGCATCTCGTCGGCTTCGTCGAGCACGATCATCTCGAGCTTCGAGAGGTTCAGGGAGCCGCGGTCGAGGTGGTCGATCACGCGGCCTGGGGTGCCCACCACCACCGGAACGCCGCTGGAGAGCGCCTTGAGCTGAGGCGGGTAGGGCGCGCCGCCGTAGATCGTGGTGACGCGCACCGGCGTCTTCTGGCCGAGCTCGCGCAGGGCTTCCGTGACCTGAAGGGCGAGCTCACGCGTGGGGGCCAGCACGAGGGCGCGCACAGGGCCCTTCCCATCCCGCAGGCGGTGAAGCAGCGGCAGGCCGAACGCCGCGGTCTTGCCAGAGCCCGTGCGGGCGCGTCCGATCATGTCGCGGCCGGCGAGCAGAGGCGGCATCGCCGCGATCTGGATGGGCGTGGCGTCGGTGTAACCGAGCAGCTCGACGGCCTCGACCAGCGCCGGATCCAAGCCGAAGTTCGAGAAGCTCGTGGTGGGGCGGTCGCTGGCGCCCTCGGGGCCGGGTGCGAGGTCGTCGTGCGATGTCATCGAGGTGCCTGGGAGAAGGGCCCGGGGTTTACCGCGTCTGCCCCCTCCTGTCGCTTACGGCCTTCATCGGGCGTCGAGCAGCAGCACCTCGAACACCAGCGTGGCATCGCCCGGGATCCGAGGGGGAGCGCCGCCTTTCCCGTAGCCGAGCTTCGCGGGGATCACGAGCTGACGCGTGCCGCCCACCCGCATGCCTGCCACCCCTTCATCCCAGCCCTTCACCACCTCGGAGGCTCCGAGGGTGAACGAGAACGGGCCGGTGCGCGCGAGCGAGCTGTCGAAGCGCGTGCCGTCGGCGGCGATCCAGCCGGTGTAGTCGACCACGACGCGCTGGCCCTTGGTGGCCTGGGGTCCTGGGCCCACCACCAGGTCGTGGTAGCGCAGGCCGCTCGGCGTCTCCACGAAGTCGGCCTCGGCGATCACCGTGGGCGCGTCCGGCGGGTAGCGTCCCCGTTGGATCTCCCGCACCTCCACGAGTGCGCGCACAGGAGCGGCCCCCTTGGTGGTCTCCAGGCGCACCAGGATGACGTCGCCCACGCGCGCCCCCTGCACAGCGAGCTCCAGGTGCCTGTGGTGCTGGCCCGAGCCGGGTAGCATCGACTCCAGGCCGCGGCCGTAGGTCGTGTCGAGCACGCTGTCGTCAGCATTGTAGAGGGTGAGGTCCACGCGCAGCACGTCCGACACGCGCGCTGCCGGACCGGTGCCTGCCGCGGTCTTCAGCGACGAGAGGCCGATCGGCGAGAACTCCCAGGCGATCTCGGTGAGCGGGGGCGGAGCGGGAGGTGTGGCCGACTCGGCGAAGGCCACAGCGAGCACGAGCAGGAGCAGCACACGCATCAAGGACTCCAGGAGGGCACGCACCCGACCCGCAAGCCGGGGGTGATGCTTCCGCTACGGGGAGGAACGGGGCGCGCCCTCGTAGCACGTGAGCGCGTCACGCTCGCGCACGTAGAGACGGTGTGCGATCGGCAGCACCGTGGCGCGAAGCTGAATGTTCAGGGCGGCGGTGCGCTTGAGCGCTGTGGGCGTGGCACGGGGGGCCGACCACACCTCGCCCGCTTCGGACACCAGCAGCAGCCGATCCGCCACGAGGACAGGGTTGGCGTAGTAGAGTCCAAGGCTCTCGGCGCGCAGCGAGGCCTCGCCCCGGAGGGTGCCCGTTAACGCGTCCAGCGCGAACACATCGCCGCGCGCGCTGGTTCCCACGATCGTGTCGTCGACGAAGATCGGACCCGTGAAGAGGTCGCCGTCCACGGACTCGGGCAAGGTGCGCGACCACAGCCGCACCGTGGTGAGTCGTCCTTCCTCCCAGCCAAGCCTCCAGGTGGTGGCCTCGCGGGGTGCCGAGGGGAACGCGCCGCCGACGTTGCCCACAAAGCTCAACAGGTCGCCCTGACCGACGGGGCCCACGTACCAGAGGTCGCCGAGGCCCTGCGCGAGCACCTCACCGGTGGAGGCGCGCAGCACCCGGCCATCGGGGGTTGCGAGCAGCGCGACGCCGCCCACTTCGAGCACAAGCGGGGTGCCGTAGTGCGGCCACGGACCGGCGGACCACACGGTGGACCCTGTTGCGAGGTCAAGTCCGAGCAGCTCGCCGTGTGCCACCAGCGCGAGGCCATCCACGATCAACGGCGACGAGGCGGTGCCTTGGTCGAAGCCGTTCATCGGACGGAACCCGGGCCCGAGCCAACGACCCCAGCGCCGGGTGCCGTCCGCCCGCCAGGCCGACACCACGCCGTTGCCGTACAGGGTGACCAGCGTGTCGCCTGCAGCAGCGGGGGTGGGCGAGGCGTAGCCCACATCGAGCACCTGACCGCCTGCGACGTAGGGCGCGAGCGCGTCGATCTGCCGGGAGAGGTCCGCGATCTGCTGGGCGGAGGCCGCGAGGCGGGCTTGGGCATCCGCCACAGGGGGCTGACGCCGAGCGTCCAGCCTCGCCGCCGCAAGCTGCGTGCGGGCGACCACCAGGTCGCGTTCCCAGCCGGGGAGCTGGGCAACCAGAGCGCGGATCCTGGCTGCGTCGGTGGGCCCTACGACGTCCACCACCTCGTTGCTTGCCTGCCAGCGCACCTCGCCTGTGACCGCATCGAGGGCCATGAGGCCTGTGGGCTCGGCCTGCACCATCAGGAGGTCGCCGAACGGGACGGGCGTGGCGTTTCCCCAGCTCGGGAGCGGTTGACGCCAGCACGTGGTGATTGCGTTCAGGTCGGCGGGTGGCGAGCTGTTCGGCACCTCGCCCGATCCATCGAATCGCCAGCCCGCACCGAGCAGCAACAGACCCAGCAGCGCATGCGCGCGCGGCCTAGCGGGGAGCATCAGCGCCCCACACGCAGCGCACCCCCACCTCGGGCGAGCGCGTGGCCTGATCGATGGGCAGTCGCGCCGCCGAGCGCAGCTCGTTGGGGTCGAGCGAGAGCCAGCCGCCGCCACGTACCACACGGCGAGGATCGGTCGGATCCGCCTCACCTGGGCCGGTGGACGTGTACGGTCGCGGGGTATCCGAGGTCCACTCCGCCACGCTGCCCGCCATCGCGTGCTGCCCATGGGGCGAGTAGCCGACTCCCTGGCTCACGTAGACCGGAGCGGACTGCTCGCACGGCGGCTGCAGCATCGCGATGGCGTTGGCTGGCGCGTAGTACCGCGCGTCGATCTGACGCTCCGCCGACGGCGGTTCGGTGGGCAACACCCCACAACCCGGCTCCGAGCCCCACGGCCAGCGCCGATCGTCAGTGCCGCGGGCCGCAACCTCCCACTCGAGCTCCGTGGGCAGGCGACCGCCGAGGAAGCGGCAGAAGGCGACCGCCTCGATCCACGTCAGCCCAGCTGCGGGTGCGCTGTTCTGCACGCTGTCCGTGGGCCTGGTGGTAGCGGGCAGCGCGGCGCAGGCACCCGTCTGCACACACTGGTCGTAGACCACCTGGGACACCTCGAAGGCCATCATCCAGAAGCTGCCCACGGTGGCCCGAAACGGAGGCCCTTCGTTCGGGAGCGCAGCAGGATCGTAAGCGGGCCCACGCCGCTTGAGCGCCTGCGCACCAAACCACCGCGTGGTGGTCGGCACCGGGAGGTAGCAGGTCTGGCCCGGAGCGGACGCACACTGCAGCGCGGGGGGAGGGTTCTCGTTGTCCGGTCCCCACCCCGCCACAGCTCCATGCGTGACCAGGCCCTCCCCATGGTGGGGACTCGTGGGCTGCGCGTAGCCAAGCAAGGCCAGCAACGGACCCGAGAGCATCCGTGTGCTCGGCTCAAACGCCGGGTCGAGTGGCACGCCCTGCTCATCGACTGCGATCTGCGCGAGCTGCGGGAAGCGCGCCAGGTCCCACGTGAACGGCGTGCCGTCCGGAAGCGGCGCGAAGGTCTCGCCCGCGTAGGGCTGTGGCCGATCCTCAGCCCACGCCACGCCGATCCCGACGACGCCGACCAACAGGCTGTCCCGCAAGCGCCTCACGACGGCGGTGCCTCGGCGGCGAGCTGGAGTCGGGTGGAGGTGATCACGTCCTCCATCGCAGCAACGAGCGTGTCGTCATCAAGGTCTTCGGGGCTGGCTCGCCTGAGCCCGCGGACCGCCGCCTGCACCGCCGAGCGGAACACGGCGAGCGTTTCAGGGTCGCGGAAGCTGCCCCGGTAGTAGCAGCCACGCGTGCTGGTGGTGAAGAAGTACCCGAAGCCATCGAGCTTGTGACCCACCGAGAGCTCGACCTCTTCCCCGGGCACGACCTGGGCGCGGAACACCGGCTGCCCATCCTCGGGCTCGATGTGCTCGCTCGTGGAACGGCCTCGGCGCGCCGAGAGACCATCCGCCCAGGCGGTGCGCTCGACAACGTGCGCCGCGTGGTGGGGCCAGTGCCCGTGCTGTTGGTGGTAGCCCGCGTGCAGGCCTGGACACCGCTCCCGCACCGGACATCCGCTGCAGGCGGGGGCGTCGTAGTACCGAACGGCGTTCGGCGGATTCAGCACCATCAGGTCGAGGCCGTCGAGGCCCTCGGGGTCGAGCGCGCACCAGGGCAGGTTCGTGACCTCGACGCGGGGCAGCGCTTCGGCGCTCGCGGCCAGCACCCGCAGTGCCGCATGGACATCGTCGTAGTTGGGGTACTGCACGAAGTACTCGGGACCGGCTCCGTGCACGTCGGGGTGGAACAGGCGGACGGCGACCTTCTCACAGCCGTTGGCTCGGGCCTCGCGCACCAGCTCGGGGAGCTCAGCGACGTTCTCGTAGAGCACCACGATGCCCAGATCGAGGGGAATGCGGTGGGCGTGCACCTGCTTGAGGGCTTCGTGCACCGCTGCGTGGGCATCCACCCGTCCAGCGATCCTCGCGTAGCGGGCGGGATCCTGCGAGAGCAGCGTGAGCACCACCCGCACTGGCATCGCCGCCACGCGCTCAGCGACCTTGGGATCCGCGAGGCGCAGCCCGGCCGTGACCAAACGAATGGCCGCACCGTGCTGTAGCGATGCAGCCAGCAGCTCATCGAGGCGAGGGAACGCCAGGATGTCGTCGGACACCAGATCGATCTGGGGTGGCTTGTGCTCGGCGAGCGCGGCTTCGACGGCTGCCACCACCTCGGCGGTGAGGGCGGCATCGGGCTCGGGCCGGCGATCCCAGGGCTTGAACATCGGCTTGCAGAACGTGCAGGCCATGGTGCACGGCGCCAAGCGGGCGTCGATGAACACCATCATCTGGGTCGGCGTGGCGTGGATGCTGACCGGTGCAGACATGAGGTGAACCTAGCGCGCTCACGTCCTGGCGTCGCAGGGATTGGCGGGCGCGACTCGGTCGTGTACAAGACCCCGATCCGGAGGTGGCCGATGTGGGGCCTGATCCTGTGGGGCTGGGCATCTGCCCTCGCTGCACCCGAGATGATTCCGCTCACGGAGGTGGACCTTGTGGGCCGTACCGCGCCTGCCTTCGAGGGGCAGATGCTCGAAGGCGAGCACTTCTCGCTGGAAGCGCAGCGCGGAAAGGTCGTGATCTTGTCGTTCTGGGCGAGCTGGTGTGGCCCGTGCCGTCAGGAGCTGCCCGCCCTGCAAGCGCTTGCCGCCAAGCGGCCGGAGCTTGCGGTGTTTGCCGTCAACGTCGACCGCGAGCCTGCCCGTGCCCGGCAGTTCCTTGAGCAGGTGAAGGTCGATCTGCCCGTGGTGTGGGACCCCGACAGCGTCGCGCTGGGTCAGTACGAGGTGCTCTCGATGCCCACGATGTTCTTGCTCGACAAGAACCTCACGGTGAAGTTCCGCAAGACCGGGTTCAGCAAGGAGGCTGGCCTCACCGAGCTGGAGGCCGCGCTGGCCGAGGTGTCGCGATGAGCGATCGCCCCCACCGTCCTTGGTTGCTCTGGCCGCTTGTGCCGCTGATGCTCCTCGGGTCTGCCGTGGGCGTCTACATGGCGCGCCACCACGAGGTGGAGGCGTACGGCGGCGAGGCCTACCAGGGCGAGGTGCTCGTGGGCTGCGCCGAAGCCCAAGGCGTGAGCTGCGACATCGTGAACACGAGCGCGTGGTCGGAGATCTTGGGCGTGCCCACCTTCGCGTGGGCCGTTCCCACCTACCTGCTCGTGGCTGCGCTCGCGTACTTCTCGGCGCGCGGCTGGCACCGCCTCAAGCCGCTGATCGCCGTGGTGGGCGTGGCCTCCACCCTGTTCTCGGCCTGGCTCTACTACGTCAGCGTCTACGAGCTCGGGTACGTGTGCTTGTGGTGCATGCGCCTCTACGGCGTGAACGCGGCGATCCTGCTGGTGGGCCTGTTCAGCGGCTGGACCCGGCGCGATCTGCCCACCCAGCGCGAGGTGGGCTTCGCCGTGTTCCTGTTCGTGTTCCTCGTGCTGTTCACGGTGGGCGGGCAGCGCTGGTTTCGCGATCGCCTGCTGATGGGGGCACCCGAGGTGGCTGCCCTGACCCCCGAGGCCACGCCTGCCGAGGCCGAGGATGACCCGCTGGGCGCAGCACCTGCGCTCGCGTTCGACGTGACCACCGAGGACGGGAACGCCTCGCGCATCACGATCCAGCCCGACGACGCCTGGAAAGGCAACCCCGAGGCCCAAGTGGCGATTGTGGAGTTTGCCGACTTCCAGTGCGGCTTCTGCAAGCGCACCGGCTTTGAGCTGCGCCGTGCCTTCGAGGCCTACAAGGACCAGGTGGTCTTCGTCTACAAGCACTTCCCGATGGACCCGGCGTGCAACCCGAGCGTGAACAACCCGCTGCACCGCTACGCGTGCCACGCGCACGCGGCGTCCGTGTGCGCCCAGGAGCAGGGCCGGTTCTGGGCCTACCACGACCTGCTCTACAAGAACCAGCACCAGCTCAACGACGACAGCCTGCTCGCTTACGCTGAAGCCGTGGGCCTGCGCATCCCGGTGTTCGAGGACTGCATGCGCAGCGGTCGGGCCCAAGACAAGGTGAAGCGCGCGGCCGCCGAGGGCGGTGCCATCGACACGCACGGCACGCCGAGGGTGTGGATCGACGGGAAGCTGTTTCGTGCGGGCACCAGCGCCGAGCAGCTCGCGGGGGCCATTGAGGCGGCGCTCGCGCGCAAGGGTGTGGCCTCCGGCGGAGCCCGTCCCGCACTCGGAATGGACGAGGGTCGTGCCACGGTCGTGCCTGCCGACGTCGCCCTGACCCAAGCGATCCCCGGGCTGGCAGGCGTCCGCATCGACACCTTTGAGGCCGCCCTAGAAGGCGGCAAGGCCGTCTCCGGCAAGCACCTCGTGCCCGCCACACGCATGAGCTGGTTCGCCGCGAAGGACGCCTGCGAGGCGGCCGGCAAGCGCATGTGCACCGAAGACGAGTGGGTCGCGGCCTGCCAAGGCGCGGTGCCAGTGGATGACGACGGCGACGGTCAGCTCGCCGACGACATGATCGAAGGCAACGCCTACCCCTACGGCGACTTCCATGAGGCCGGCACCTGCTGGGACAACCGGGTGAGGCCGGGTCCCACTGGCGAGCCCTGGCGACCGGTCTACACCGGCGAGATGCCCGCCTGCGTCACGGCGGCGGGGGTCTACGATCTCGTGGGCAACGTCGAAGAGTGGGCGGGCAGCTCACCCGAGACGGCTGTGCTGCTGGGGGGTGCGTTCGACACGCCCGACGACCACGCGCGGTGCTACCGCCGCAACGACACCTTTGGTGCGGGCTACGCCAACGTGAGGACCGGGTTCCGATGCTGCGACGGCCCTCCGTGACGCACCTGCGGGCGCTTGCGAACCCGCAGCCCACCGCTTAGGTGCGCGGGTTCTGAGGAAGCCTCTCGGGGCCTCCTCGCGGGGAGTCCAGATGTCGGAAGCCGGGACGCGTTGGCCGGGCGTCGCGCTCGTGGCGGCCACGGTGCTCACGCTCGCGGGCCTGTGGGCGCTGCGTGCTGCGATGAGCGGCGGCGGCGGCGCGGGCTGGTCGATGCCACCTGAGTCCGTGGGGATGGTGGTGGCTGCCGAGCAGCCCTGGCGGTCCTCCCACCGCGTGCTCGCCACGCTCGCTCCTGAGGCCACGCTCGACGTGCGCACCGAGGTGGGCGGTCGCCTGGCCGAGGTGGGCTTTGTGTCGGGCCAGGAGGTGGCACAGGGCACGGTTCTGGCGCGGATCGACGCCAGCCTGGAAGAGGCTGAGCTGCGCGGCGCCGAGGCCGAGGTCGCTGTTCTTCGGCTCCGTCGGGATCGCACCGCGCAGCTCGCGGCCGAGCGGGGCGTGTCCACGATGGAGGTCGACCAAGCCGAGGCGGACGTGCGACTCGCCGAGAGTCGCGCCGACGCGCTGCGGTCGCGCATCCGGCAGAAGCTGCTCGTGGCACCGTTTGCGGGACGCACGGGCATCCGCCACCACCACCCGGGCCAGGTCGTGGATCCTGGCGTCCGGCTCACCACACTGGTGAAGCGCTCAGACGACGTGTTCGTGGATGCCTGGCTGCCGCAGACGCTGGTGGCGTCGCTCCCTGTGGGTAGCGTCCTGGAGGTCCGGCTCGACGATCGCGTAGCCACCGCCGAGGTGGAGGTGGTCGAGCCCGCTGCGGACCCGGCGCGGCGGTCGGTGCAGGTGCGTGCGCGGGTCTCGCCTGCGCCGGAGGGCTGGCTCCCCGGGATGTCGGTGCAGGTGGAGGTGCCCGCAGGCGACGAGGTGCTGCGGGTCGTCATCCCCAGCACGGCGATCGTGTGGTCGCCCGTGGGCGCGCTGGTCTACCGCGTGGTGCCTACAGAAGGCGGTGGGCAGGTGGTCACGGCCAACCCGGTGGAGGTCTACGAGCGGCAGGGTGACGACGTGGTGCTGGCCAGCGGGCTCGCAGCCGGCGCTCAGATCGCCACCGACGGTGCGTTCAAGCTTCACGAGGGCGCGGTTGTGCAGGCGGCGGGGGAGCCCCTGTGAGCAGCGCCTCGGCTCGGCTCACCACCCACTTCGTCCACAACCCGGTGCTCGCGCTGGTGGTGAACCTGGCGATCCTGGTGGTGGGCTTCGTGGCCTACACGCAGCTCCCGGTGCGGCAGTACCCACGCATGGAGTCGTCTTCGCTCATCGTGGAGACGATGTACATCGGAGCAGGCGCTTCTGACCTCCAGCGCTTCGTCACCACCCCGATCGAGCGCGCGGCCGCCGAGATCGACGGCATCGACTACGTCGACGCCACCAGCGTGGCCGGGATGTCCACGGTCACGGTGCACCTCGCGCTCGACGTGGACCCGCACGCCGCGCTCTCGGAGCTCACGGCGCGGCTGCTCGAGCTCGACAGTCAGCTCCCCGAGGAGGCAGAGCCGCCCACCGTGCGCGTGCAGCGGGCCGATCGTCCTTACGCCACGTTCTACCCGAGCCTGGTGAGTCGGACGCTGGACCCGGTGGCGCTCACGGCCCTGGCCGATCAGGTGATCCAGCCCCAGCTCGCCACGATCCCAGGCGTGCAGCGCGTGGGCGTGGAAGGCGGTCGCACGCGGGCGATGCGGGTGTGGCTGGATGCCGACCGCATGGCCGAGCTGGGCGTCGATCCCAGTGAGGTCTGGCGGGCGCTGGCCACCCACAACACCGTGGGGGCTGTGGGTCGGGTGGAGAGCGAGAGCACCACGGTGGATGTGGTGCTGGATGCTTCGGTGCAGACCGCCGACGGCTTTCGTCAGATGGTGGTGCGCGACCACGACGGCGCTGTGGTGCGCTTGCAGGACGTCGCCCGCGTGGAGCTGGGGGCCGAGGCTCCGAACGTGCTGGCGCTTGCGGATGGCGCGCCGGCTGTGTTCCTCTCGGTGTGGCCCACGGCTGCGGCCAACGAGATCGAGGTGGCGCACGAGCTGCGCAAGCGCATCGCTGCCCTCGACGGCACGCTCCCCGGCGACACCACCCTGGCGCTCGCGTACGACGGCGCCGCCTACATGGAGGAGGCGCTCGCCGAGATCTACGGCACCCTGTTCGAGACGGTGCTGATCGTCGGCTTCGTGGTGTTCTTGTTCTTGGGCTCCGTGCGCAGCGCGCTGGTGCCGCTGGTGGCGATCCCGGTGTCGCTGATCGGGGCCGTGGCGCTGATGGCGCTGATGGGCTTCTCGCTCAACCTCCTCACGGTGCTGGCGATCGTGCTCGCTGTGGGGCTGGTGGTCGACGACGCGATCGTGGTGGTGGAGAACGTGGAGCGCCACGTGGCGGAAGGGCGGGGGCGCGTCGAAGCGGCGCAGCTCGCCGCCGAGGAGCTGGCGGGTCCGGTGGTGGCGATGACCATCACGCTGGCGGCCGTGTACGCGCCGATCGCGGTGCAAGGGGGCCTCACGGGCGCGCTGTTCCGGGAGTTCTCGCTGGCGCTGGCGGCGGCTGTGCTGGCCTCGGGTGTGGTGGCGCTCACGCTGGCCCCGCTGCTCTCGGCGCGTCTTGCGGCCAACCAAGAGCAGACTGGCGGACTCACGCTCTGGAGCCGCCGCGCCGTGGGCTCGTTGCAGGCGATCTACGCGGTGGGACTGGGGTGGAGCCTGGCGCACTGGCGCGCCGTGCTGGTGGCGTCGGCGCTGGCGGTTGGGGCGCTACCGGTGCTGCTCGCGGGGTCCACGTCGGAGCTGGCTCCCACCGAGGACGAGGGGTCGGTGTCGCTGTTCTACGAAGCTGCACCGAGCGCCCGCATCGAAGACACCTACGCGCGGGCGCAGCGGGCGCTGGCGGCTGTGCATGCGGATGGGGTGGCGAGCCGGAGCTGGACGGTGGTGCTGCCGTCGATGGGGTTTGGCGGTCTGGACCTGGGGCCCTACGACGAGCGGAGCGAGCCCACGGCAGCGTTCCAGGCCCGGGTGGGCGGCGTGCTCGCGTCCGAGCCCGGTCTGCGGGTGCTTGCGATGCTGCCGGCCCCGCTCCCAGGTGCAGGCAACTTCGACGTGGAGCTGGTGCTCACGTCCACCGAGCCGCCGGAGCGGATGGTGGAGTACGCCGGTCGGCTGGTGGGCTTCGGCTGGCAGAGCGGCCTGTTCGCTTATGTGGACACCGACACCCACCTCGACCGGCCGGTGGTGCACTGGGCGTGGGACCGAGACGCGCTCGCGACCTTAGGAACCGATGTGGCCGCCGTGGGCGCTGAGCTCGGTGCGGGCGTAGCGGGCGCGCACGTGAACCGGTTCATCGGCGGGGCGCGCGCTTACAAGGTGATCGCCCAGTACGAGCCCGAGGATCGCGCCACGGCCACTCAGCTCGCCGAGCGCACGCTGGCGGGTGGCAGCGGGGCCCCGGTGCAGCTGGCCTCGGTGTCCACCCAGCACCAGACCGTGGAGCCGCGCTCGCTCCAGCACTTCCAGCAGCTCAACGCGGTGCGGGTTCGCGGCGCTGTGGCGCCGGGGGTGTCGAAAGCCACGGCGCTGTCGGCGCTGGAGGCCGAGGCGGGTCGCATCCTCCCGGCCGGCTACGCGCTCGACTACGCCGGCGAGTCGCGTCAGCTTCGCCAAGAGGGCACCTCGCTGTTCGCGGCGCTCGGGGTGGCGCTGGTGCTGGTCTACCTGGTGCTGGCGGCGCAGTTCCAGAGCTTTCGCGACCCGCTCGTGGTGCTGCTGGGGTCGGTGCCGCTGGCGCTGGCCGGGGCGCTGGTGTTCACCTACCTCGGGTTCACCACGATCAACGTCTACAGCCAGGTAGGCCTGGTCACGCTTGTGGGGCTGGTGGCGAAGAACGGCATCCTCATCGTGGAGTTCGCGAACGAGCAGCAGAAGCACGGACTGGATCGCCTGGCGGCCGTGCACGAGGCAGCGCTCCAGCGCTTCCGTCCGATCCTGATGACGACGATGGCCACGGTGTTCGGGCACCTTCCGCTGGTGCTCGTCTCGGGTGCCGGCGCTGCCGCCCGCAACAGCATCGGCACGGTGCTGGTCACGGGCATGCTGATCGGCACGCTGTTCACGCTCTTTGTGGTGCCGAGCGTCTACCTGCTGATCGGCGACGATCACCGCCGTCCCCGCGGGGAGGGCGCATGATGCGGTGGATCCTGGGCGCTCTGGCGTTCATCACCGGAGGCGTGGCCTCGGCCGCCACCCTCGATGAGGTGTTGGCAGCCGCCGCAGACTACGCGCCCGATGGTCGGGCGGCCGATGCGGTGGCGGCACGGGTGCAGGCGACCGTTCGGCAGGGGAGGAGCCTGCTGGGGCCTACCTTGTCGGCCTCCGGCACCTACCTGCTGAACAACTACGAGGTTCGGTTCGCCTCCGGCGGGCAGGACGTGGTGATCCAGCCGCTGCACTATGGGCAGGCGGCCTTCGCGCTCACCCAGCCGCTGTCGCCGGCGGGCTTGGCCGCGCAGCGGGCGCTGGAGCCCGACCTGGCCGCGAGTCGTGCCGACCGGACGGCTGCGCGCGAGGCGCTCACGCTCACCGTGATCGGGGCCTACTTCGACCTGCTGGTGGCTCAAGAAGCCGTAGGCGTTCAGCAGGGTCTCCTCGACCTTGCCCAGGCCCAAGAGCGCCTGGTCGAGACCCGCCAGAGCGTGGGCATGTCGCAGGATCGCGCGGTGCTGCAGGCGAAGCTGTCCACGTCGCGGGCCAGGCGAGAGCTGGAGGCGTCGACCGCCGCGCTGGTGGCGGCTCAAGAAGGGCTGCGTGTGCTCACCGGTCGCGCCGAGACCGAAGCGCTGGAGTGGCCTGCGGTGCCCGTGCTCTTCGAGGCGGAGACCTCAGAGCGCGACGAGGTGGCCGCGGCGTCCTCGCGGGTGGAGGCCGCCCGCCGAAGGGTGCGGTCGGCGTGGACCCTGTGGATGCCCGACCTCGCTGTGGGGCTCACCTACAGCCTCACGGGCAACGCCGGCTTCACCGGTCGCAACGACCTCCTCACCGGACAAGTGGGCGCCACCTGGAACCTGCCGGTGGCGGGTGCCCATGTGCACCAGCGCGCTGCCTGGACGGCCGACCTCCGCATCGCAGAGGCCGGTCTGCGTGCCACCACCGACGCTGTCACCCAGCAGGTGGCCACAGCGCGCGCAGAGCTGGCCCGCACGCAAGCCGCGCAGGCGGCGATGGCCGATGAGCTGGCGCTGGCCGAGCGGCACCACGACCTCACCGTGCGCGCCTTTGAACTCGGCGCGGCCACGTCCCTGGAGGTCGACGAAGCGCAGGCCCAGGTGCGTGCAGCGCGTCTCGGGGCGCTGCGGGAGCGGGCGCGGGTGGCGGTGGCGTCGTTTGCAGTGGTGTGGGCCGAGGGTCGGCTGGGTCGGTAGGGCGAGTGCGCACGGGCGGCCATGCCGTTAGCCGCGCCGGTCCCATGGGATCGAACGATGACGCTGCCTGCCCGATCCCTCGATCCCGTGCCGCTTGCCCCGATCGTCGACGCCCCGCGCGCCGAGGCCGGCTTCTGGCACAAGCTCGGCGGGCGAGGCCACCCGACGCCGGCGCGGGCTTCGGGCACCGAGATCGCGGCCTCGTGGGTGGGCGCGGTGCTCGGGATCGGTGGCCTTGGGCTCGTGAGTCCGCTGGTGCCCAACGGACTGGACCGTGGCTTGCTGATCGGCTCGATGGGGGCCACGGCCGTCTTGCTCTACGGCGCGCCGCGCAGCCCGCTGGCGCAGCCTCGCGCCGTGATCGGCGGTCACCTGCTCTCGGCGGTGGTGGGCGTGGCCATCCGCATGGCACTCCCCGGCGCACCCGAGCTGGCGGCCGCACTGGCCGTGGCCACCGCGATCGCCGCGATGCACCTCACCCGCACCCTGCACCCGCCCGGCGGCGCCACGGCCCTGATCGCTGTGGTGGGCTCGGCCGAGCTGCACGCGCTGGGTTTTGGCTACGCGCTCGCGCCTGTGGGCTTGGGCGCTGCGATCCTGCTGCTGGTGGCGCTCGGGGTGAACAACCTCACGCCGCGGCGGAGGTACCCCGAGGCGTGGTGGTGAGGCGCAGAGGGCAAGCGACCCGCGCTCACCCGCGCGGGATCAGCCGCTTGAACAGCTCCTCGAACGTCAGCGCCACCGGCGGCCCCGGCGGACCCCACCGCGCGCGCAGCCCGTCGAGGTGGGCCGCGATCGCCTCGCCGGCGGCCGCGATGCGCTGCTCGTCGTCGGGCACGAGCGAGAAGACCCCCTCCACGGTGAGGAAGGTGAGGCCGTGCGCGAGGCCCCACCACGCGCGGTAGCTCGGACCGAAGTCGGGGTGATCCGGCGGCACCACCCGCGCGAGGGCCGCGAGGGTGAGCTCCTGCCCCGTGGCGCGCAGATCGTGCCGATCCATCATCGCGGCCACGGCGCCCCGACGACCAAACGTGAGCCGAAACCAGCCGGGGTGTTTGGCCCCGTAGCGCACGTAGCCCACGCCCAGCCGGTGCAGCCGACCATAGGGCTCCTCGTCGCCGGCGACCTCCAGCGCGGCCGCGTCGAAGCCGGTCCACCCGAGGACCATGGCCTCCGTGAGGAGCTCCTCGCGGCTGGCGAAGTGCCTGTAGATCGCGGGCTGAGTGACGCCTAGGGCGCGGGTGAGCCCCCGCAGGTTGAAGGCCGCGAAGCCGTCCGCCTCGATCTGGCGCAGGGTCTCGTAGACCAGCGCAGTGCGGAGCTCGGGACCGCGGGGAGGGGAGGGGCTTGTGTCGGGAGGCGTGCTCATGTTATCTTTGATAACACAACCTCAGGCCCGGAGGCCACATGTCCATCGACCCGTCTCTGCTCCCCGCGCCCACCCTCAGCCTCGGCATGCCGGAGAACGGCGAGGTCTTCCTGTTTCGAAGCTCGTTTCGCGGACCTGCGCGCCGCTTCGCCTTCCAGTGGCGACTCGCCGCCGGCAAGGTGGGCCCTGGCGAGCACATCCATCCGCACGAGAACGAGCACTTCGAGGTGGTGTCGGGGCGGCTGCAGGTGATCTTCGGAGGCCGGGTGCATGAGCTCGGCCCGGGCGACTCCGTGGTGGTGCCGGCCGGGGTGCCGCACCACTTCGGCCATCCGGGCGACGAAGAGGCCGTCGTGGAGGTCTGGCTCGACGGCCCGCGCATGGAGGATCAGTTCGTTCCGCTGGCGCATCGGTACGGGTCGCCCGACAGGCTGGCGCTCTCGGCCGTACCCGTGGTGATCGTCCACATCGTGGACGCGATGATGCGCGGAGCGAACGTGCCGGACTCTGCGGTGCTGCGGGGCGTGATGCGCGCGCTGGCCGGGGTGTTCCGGGCCTTCGGGGCGAAGCCGCTGGATGCCGTGGTCGGGTGGGACCATGCGTCCGCGACCCGCTCGGCCCCTTCCTCCACGGCCGCCGTGCTAAGCTGAGCGCCGTCCCGAGGCCCCATGCGCTCCCTCCTCCTCGCCCTGCTCGCCGCCGCCTGCACGGTCCCCGAGCCCGCCGACAACGCCGACGACAGCGCGGTCGACACCGATGTGGACCCCCAGTTGCCGATCTTGGGGCCGGGCCTGGGCAACCTGGACTACACGGCTGAGGAAGCGTTCACGGTGGTCGGCTGGGTCGACGGCGAGCACGGCATCCCCACGATGGACCCCGACGCCCCGATCACCTTCGGCCGCCCGTATGGCACCAACGTCGTCGCGATGCACGACGGCTACCTCGTGGTGATCTTCGCCCCCGACAGCGGCTTCGGCCCTGGCGGCTTCTTGCTCATCGACGTCTCCAACCCGCGCGACCCGCAGGTGGTCACCACGATGTACGAGCCGCTGGCCCGCACGTCCGACCTCCGCGAATCCCACAGCATCGGGTTCTCCCACCTCGACGGCCGCAAGTACATGGTGGTGCAGACGGGCCTCGGCGTCGCCTTCTGGGACCTCACGGACCCCACATCCCCCGAGCGCGTGGGAGAGCTCGCCCTGCCAGGCGTGTTCTTTGGCGACTACGCCGGCGTGGCCTGGCAGCTCTTCTGGCAGGGCCGCTACGTCTGGGTGGCCGGGGCCGAGCAGGGCGTGTTCCTCGTAGACGCCTCCGACCCCACGCAGCCCGTGCTCGCCGACCGGGGCGGCGCGCCCAACCCGATCCCCGCCACCGAGCTGGGCGGATTCCGGGTGGGTCCGCTGTTCGCTGTGGGCAACCTGCTCGTGGCGTCCTCGATGGACAACCGCTCCGGCTTCGCCACCGTCGACATCAGCGACCCCCTCCAGCCCAGCCTCATCGGTCACTGGGCCAACGATGATCACGATGCGTACGCCACCTGCCTGGGCGGCGGGCGCTTGTTCAACGCCAACCGCGGCGGTGACGCTACCGTCGTGAGCTACGACCTCGCTGATCCGTACCGGGTCACGAGGGTCGACTCGGGGCTCGTGGTGCCCAGCCAGCTCTACTGCGCCCCGCAGGACGACCACCTGTTCCTGGGCGCCCAGGAGGAGGTGGTGAAGGTCGACGTCTCGGACCCGAGCGCGCCCGTGGTGATCGGGCGGGGCTCGCTGGGGCGGCTCAACCCCGACCACGGCCAGGTGACGCCGCTCGGCAACCTGGTCTACATCGGCAACGATCACGGCACGGGGAGCGGTCTTCTGGTGCACGACCCAGCGCCCGACGTCCGTCCACCCCGGCTTGTGGCCTCGGATCCTGCCGACGGTGCCACGCTGGTGGCGCGATCCGGCCGCGTCGGCCTCGTCTTCTCAGACATGATCACGGTGGAGTCGGTGCACCGCAACCACGTCGTCGTGAGGACGGAGGGTGGGGCACCCGTGCCGGGGCGGTTCACCGTTCAGGGCAACATCGTCTCGTTCGAGCCCGACGCGCCGTTCGCAGCCGGCAGCACCCTCACGGTCACCCTTCCGGCCGGGGGCGTGAGCGACTGGGCGGGCAACACGCTCGCCGACGAGGAGGTGGTCTCGTTCACCATCGCCGACGCATCCTCCGACGGCGCGATCCCCGATCTGCTCGTTTACTGGCCGATGGACGAGGGGCACGGGAGCGTAGCCACCGACGCCTCCGGGGGCGGGCGCGGGGCGCTCCTGCTCGGAGGTGCCGCGCTCACCGACGAAGGCCTCGAGCTCGACGGCGTCTCGGGCACCGCCCGCGTGGATCGCGGCGATCTGCCCGCCGAGGGCCCGCGCACCGTGACGCTGTGGGTGCGCACATCGCAGATCGGCGAGGATGGCCCCGACAGCCCCGACGCTTGGGCACAAGGTGAAGCCTGGGTGGACGCCACCACGGCGACCGTGGGCTGGTCGCTCGGGGCTCACCACGGCCGTGCGGTTGCCTACGTGGGCGGCACCGACGTGCTGAGGTCGTCCGCCGGCCTCGACGACAACGCCTGGCACCACGTGGCGCTGCGTCGAGGGGCGGATGGCCAGCACGACCTGTGGGTCGACGGCGCTCAGGTCGACGCGCTTACCAGCACGCCGCCTTCACCGGCCGCGCTGCGCCGTCTGGATCTGGGGTCCTTTGACGGGGCCGACGGGTACGCGCAAGGCACCCTGCGCGACGTGCGCGTCTACGGCCGCTGGCTCGACGATGCCGAGCTGGAGGCCGTGCGCGACGGCTCCGACCAGGGCACCCGCCTGCGCGCACGCCTGGAGCCTGTGCAGGTGGAGGCTGGCGCGCCCGCCACCCTGCAGCTCAACGTCCGCGGTCCCGGAGAGCTCATCTCGGCCTGGAGCTTCGGGGACGGAACACCCTGGCAGACGTCGACCGACGCCGCGTCCACCGTCCACACCTGGACCGAGCCCGGGCACTACCAGGTCGTGGCTACCGTCACCAACGGGACCCAGCGCGTGAGCGCCTCGGCTCAGGTCACCGTATACGCGCCGATCGTCGGCCTTACGCACAGCTCGTCCACCGTCGTGATCGACGACGCGTCGCGCACCGCCTGGGTCGTGCTGCCCGACCACGATGCTGTGGCCGAGGTCGATCTGGACTCGGCGAGCCTTCGGGGCCTGCGACCGACGTGCGCGGAGCCCCGATCGGTGGCGCTGGATGCGGAGGGTGTGCCGTGGGTGGCGTGTGCGGGCGACGACATCGTGGCCCCGGTTGTGGGCGAGGTTGCAGCCTACGTTCTGCCCTTCGCGAGCCGGCCTGTGGGCCTCGTGCACGACGGCACCCGGCTGTGGGTCACGCTGGATGCAGCCTCCCAGCTCGTCGGGCTCGGCGACAACAACGTGGTCGTCAACCTGCACGGTCGGCCCGGTGGGTTGGCCGTGGACGCCGATGGGCGCTTGTGGGTCTCACGCTTCGTGTCGACCGACGAGGGCGGCGAGGTCTACGTCTACGATCCCGCCACCGAGCAGCTCGTCACGCACCTGCTCCAGGCGGATCGCACCACCCTCGATGGTGAGGATCGCAGCCGGGGCGTGCCCAACCTGCTCGCTCCGCCGGTTCCCACGCCCGACGGCACCCAGGTCTGGGTGCCCACCACCCACCACAACATCTTCCGCGGCGGTCTTCGCGACGGGCAGGCGCTCACGTTCGAGACCACCGTGCGCTCGGTGGTGGCGCGCCTCGGCACCGATGGAAGCACAGGAGCTCGCCACGACCTCAACAACCGAGCTCCGGGCGTGGCGATGGCGCTGTCTCCGCTGGGCGACTGGGCCTTCGTGGTGGCGCAGGGCAGCCACAGGGTGGAGATCCTCGACGCCTTCACCGGCGACCCCGTCGGAGCCCTGCTCGACGCCGGTCACGCGCCCGACGGCGTGGCGCTGACCGCTGCGGGCGATCTCGCCGTGGTGTCGGGCAACCTCTCGCGCACCGTGGAGATCTACGACACCCGCGCGCTCGTCGATGGCACAGGCCTCGCCACCCCCAAGCGGGTGTCGATCCCCCTCGATGCGCCCGAGCCACTGGATGCTGACGTGCTGCTTGGAAAGCAGATCTTCTACGAGGCCCTCGACCCGCGCGTGAACCGCGACGGCTACATCTCGTGCGCCACCTGCCACCCGGATGGCGGTCACGACGGCCGCACCTGGGACTTCACCGATCGCGGCGAGGGCCTGCGCAACACCATCGACCTGCGCGGCAAGGCCGGTACGGGCCAGGGCCCGCTACACTGGTCGGCCAACTTCGACGAGGTGCAGGACTTCGAGAACGACATCCGCGGCGCGTTCGGCGGCCGGGGCTACCTCGATCAGGCGTTGTGGGAAGCGGGCACGCGCAGCGACGCCCTGGGGGATGCGAAGGCCGGCTGGTCGCCGTCGCTGGACGCGCTCGCGGCCTACGTGAGCAGCCTGGATCTCGCGCCCACCAGCCCGTGGCGCGGCCCCGACGACGACGTGCAGACCTGGCCGGGTGCCACGCTGTTCACGGATCTGGGGTGCGCGGCGTGTCATGGCGGCCCCGCGGGGACCGTCTCCGACGGCACGCTGTTCGACGTGGGCACGCTCACAGCGGCCTCCGGTGGCCGCCGTGGCGGTCCGCTCCTCGGCCTTGATGTGCCGGGTCTGCGAGGCCTGTGGGCGTCGCCGCCCTACCTGCACGACGGCTCAGCGCCCACCGTGCGGGACGTGCTCACCACCGCCAACGCCGCTGATGCCCACGGCGCGATCTCGCCGCTGTCTGAAAGCTCTGTGGACGACCTCGTGGCTTACCTGCTCGCGCTGGACTGATCGGCCGCGCGGATCAGGGCGCGATGCTCCCCTCACGCAGCAGGTGGTCGTACCAGGCGCCGCCGGCCTTCCACCACGTGTCGGCGTTCGGGGTGAGGCCCACCAGGGCCCGCGGCGCTGCGGTCATCAGACACACGGACGTCCCGCACGGCGCCAACCCGCGTTGCCCTGGCAGCGCACGCAGTGCCGAGGCGGTCTCGTCCGTGGCAGCGCACGCCTCGCACTGCAGCGGCACACGGGTCGTGGACAGCGCAACATCGTGCAGCAGGCGACGATCGGCGGCGGAGCCCCGGGAAATATCGGCCGGAGTTGGGAGACAGCTGGTCAATTGCCCGCTGCAAGTGGGAGAGCACGAGCCCTCCTGTGGGCAGCGGGACCATCGGAACGCGAGCGTCCTCGGAGACAGGTTGGACGCCTCGCAACCGCCGTATTCAACCTCCTTGAGGCGCCAGGTGCCGAGCGCCGCTGCATCATCGGAACGACCTTCGTCCGCGAGCAACTGCGAGCGAGTGCGCACGGCCGCCACCGAGCCCCCGACAGTGATCGTCTGCTTGGTGAGACGGGTGCCATAGGAGTGCCAAAGGTCTCCTCCGACGCGGTACTGGAGGCCGTTCACGCGGTCGTGCCCGCACCGGATCACGACCCCGAAATTGCTCGCCATGTCGCCCATCGACCGGTCGATCCCCGGCAGCGTGACGCGGGACTGAACGAACGGCTTCTCACCTAGACGCCGCTGCTCGTGCCAACACCTGTCGTTCCCCAACCTGTCCTTCTGCTCGGCCGCGCGCACCGCGGCGTATTCTGTGGCAGCCCTGCATCCCGCCTAGGGCAGTGCTTGGAATCGATAGTCAACGCCCACTCCGGCGTCGCCGGACACCGCCTCGCACGCGTGCTCCGCGTCCTCCGATTCGAGCGGAGGCGCCCATCGGTTTCCCGAACCGGGTTGGACGCCGGAGCGAACTCGGGTATCTATCACTCGACTCGACTCGCCCCGTCCCACCTTGGGCGTCGTCAGGGGACCAAGAATCAATGTTTTGGGTCACGATGCTGCTCATCCAAGACGCGATTGCCGGCCCACGGGAGACCCAGTTGTGCCGGGAGTTGGTCGCTTGGCAATCGGCCGAAGTTCGAGACTCCGTCAATCAGCGCCTCGGAGCGATCCGCGAAGATCCGGTTCCATGGCTGGCCTTCGATGTTTTGTCCTGTCTGCGACGCCATGAGTTCGACACGCTCGATATCTACCAGGAAGTGGCACGACGGGCCGTCCGCGAGGTCGCAAGAAGCGATGGCATCCGCTGGACGCTCTTCACCGACGACCCGATGGTGCCTCCTGAGCTTCAGGCGGCGTGGTTCTTGGGCCTACGTGTCGAGGAGCGCACGCAGTGGCGAGGCCCGCTGTTCCTGCACACAGTGGCAACCCCATCCGACTTTGGGCATGACAGCAGTGAATTCGACATGCTGCTGTTCGAGGACGTGTTGGCTCGCTTGGAGCGGCCCGGGTCACTGCAGGAGTCGGATCCAGTGGAGTTGGACTTCCAGTTCGGCCTTCAGAGCCCCCTACCGGTGGGTCGCACCATCACAGAGCTCTACGCGGATGAGGCCGCGGGCACCCTTGACTTTCACGGCATCTCCACCTTCGAGGGTAGGTCCGGGCCGTGGTCCCACATGCTCTGGCTCACCGTCGACCACCATGCCACCGCCCTTCGCATCAATTGGGCGATGTTCGACATACACACCGGCTCGGCGCTCGGATTGGCCCAGGAAGACACGCTGCTCTGGACGCACGCGGGCGCGATGGCTCCGCCTCGGGGCTACCGGTGGCCAGTTGCACGCGTGGCCACTGCTTCCGCGGGCCTGGTGGTTGCTGCCGCTGGCGCGGCCATCGCCGCCGGCACCTTCCTCTCCTTTCCTTGGAATTCACCCCCCGACGGCCAAGTCCTTGAAGGGGCGAACATCGCTGGGTGGGCCCTCGGCGGAGTCGGCGGAGCGATCGCGGTGTCGGGACTGTCGATACCCGGTCCCAGGTGGCGACGTGCCCGCGCGGCGTCACTCGTCTCGGAGCGTGACGGACAAGACGGTGTAAGTATCGGCAGCAGCGACGAGCGGTAGGGTGAAGGGCACGCGTTCCTGGCGCCCGGCGAAGAAGACCTCGAGCGATCCACTCAGAGGTGGCACCATGTCGCCACAGGTGATCGCTGCCCAGTATCCATCCGCCTGGGCTGGCACGGGTCGAATCTCCCGACGCTTTCCGGAGTCGGAGACCAGGGTGAGCTCCAGCGCGGCGGCTGTGGGCATCCGGTAGTGCTCAACGATGAGGCGACCGTTGTTCGCCCGGCGTTCGCGCAGCACTTCCACCACGATCACGCGCCAGTCGCCGATGCTAAACAGGCCCCTGCCAAGGATGTCCGCGGCGGCGGTGGAACACTTCGTGTTTGTGGGGTCAGCGGCTGCTCGAAAGGCCGCTGCCTCCACGTCCAGACCCCAGAGCGCCCAAGACCCGCTCGGGTGGCCGAGCGACAATCTGAAGCCAGTGAGCGTCGGGTTTGCGGTCGGGTAGGCACGGGACGACGCTGCGGACTTCGCCCCCACCGAAATGCCGAGGTCAAAGGGCATCTCGACGTCCCCGAACTCGAACACTGCCCTCGCTACACATGCTGTGTTCTCCACAGGGGAGACGGGCCCCGGAGGGTCGTTGGATGACGGATGACGGACATGCACCAAAGAGCACTGGGGTGCCTGATGCCAAGCTACGGAGATGGTGTGTCCTGTGGCTGCCGCAGGGGCGACCGCCTTCGGAGAAGCGTGTCCGCAGCCAGCGAGCACCACCGCGCCAGCAAGGAACGAGCTACTTACAGCGATTCTCATCAAAGTCCTCGCACTTCGGAGTAGGTGCCCCTAGCTTAGTGCACTCCGAACACGCGCGACATCGCCAGTCCGAGCCGGCCGGAGCACGCGTGGACTGGCCCACCAGATCCAGCAGTCCGTGCAAGCGGGCGCAAGCCCCAGCATCGACGGGAGGAACCGCCCATCCAGGCGGCGTGTCAAGAAGTGACTGAACCACTGGGTCAGGCGGTGAAACATTGGTTCGCAGGGCTCGATTGAGGTCGTACAAGTCGGGCAATCGATCGAGCGCGCCGAGCGTCGCGTACATCCGCTGGGCCAGACCCACGTTGCGGTCCACGGTTCCCATGACCTGCACGAACGACGCGCGTGCGGCATCGTGTTGGTCGGCGTCGGCCGCACCCGCCTTCCAGGCGTCCATCGCCGTGGCAACCCATTGGCTGTCGTTCACGTAGCTACGAAGAGCAATTTCGGTCAGACTCGCCGACGGAAGACTGACAGGCGGAGGAACCGAAGTGCCATCGGCGCCTGGTGCGGGATTCTCGTCTGAGCCCGATAGGCGATGTCCGTGCTCGAGCGGAGAGGCCTCTGGTTGGCCTTGGGCAGGGAACTTGCCCTCACGAGGCGCACCGTGGTCGGTCGCCGGGACCGACGCGAATTCGGCTCGGCCGGTCGGCGCCTCACCGCTTGCGACGTCTTCCAAGACTGGGGTGGCTTTGGAAGCCGAGGAGACCAAGAACGCGCGGTCGACCGACGACTCAAGAACGGTCCCATTGACAGTGCCGTCTGCAAGTAACAACACCGCTACCGCAGCGCAGAGAAACGCAAGCCCCAGGCCTCCCATGGCAAGCGGGCGCCTGGATTTGGCGGATTTCGCAGTCATGCCCGGCTCAACGGTCGTGTCCTCCGACGGTATCTCAAACGTAGCGGTTGGCCCCTCGCTAGGCCTCCGACGGGCGGAACCGAGCCGCACACCGCGTCCGACGTCCAGGACCTGGATCGCCTCCTCCATCGTCGCGAGGCGATCGCGAAGGGTTGCTCTGGTTCCCCAGTACACGAAATCTCTGAGTGCGTCTGGGACATCGAGCGCTTCGGGCAGCGAGAGCCCCACGGCCTTCGCTTGCACGGCATTCTCCCCGTCCCCGCTGTCACCCAACTCGAAGGGGTCCTCGTCGCCCGTGAGCAGCACAAACGCGGTCACGGCGAGACTGTACACGTCCCATGCCTTGGTCTCTTGCACGGCCGGATTGAGGATGGCGTCAGGTGGCGCATAGGTCTGCGTGATGCCTAGGCCATGACTCCTCCAAGCCGTTGTCTTCGAGGGTTCGTCGCCAAGATGCACACTTCCCCAATCGACCAGCACCGGCCGCACCTCGCCCGAGGCAAGGTAGCGCATCAGGATGTTCTGCGGCTTGACGTCGCGGTGCTCCACCCCCAGGGCGTGCACGCGTCCTAGGGTCGCGGCGACCTCACGCACAACCGCCAACACGTTCGCTCCCACCGCACCGGGGCGGGCCCGTAGCCAAGCTGACGTTAGCGGCTCACCGCCCACGAGTTCCATCACGAAGACGAACACGCCACGCTCGACGTCCACCTCTAGCCCGAGGCCCCCAACCACGCCGGGGTCCTCAGCGAGACGCTTCAGCGCCCGGACTTCCCGCTCCAGCCTGCTCTGCACCACGTCTCGCCGGGCCTGAGACGATGGCAACGAGATCGTCTTGACCGCCGCGATGGTGCCGTTCTCCCGGTGACGACAGGCGTACACGGTACCCATGCCGCCTTTTCCGAGTTCGCGGTCCACCACCCAGACTGCCCCGAGGATTTCGCCAGGCCGCATGATTGTCATTCGCCGCTCCCCACAACGTCCCCCTCGCGAGAGACCGAATAACTTAGCACCACCTCCGCCGGCTCTTTGGCATGGGCCTCATCGAGCACGGCAGCGCGCGCATTCGCGTCCCAGAACCATTCCACCCCGCGAGTCAGTACCCAACCGGCCCTCACAGCGGCGGGGCGGTAGGACAAGCGTAAGCTTGACAGCACCGGTGTCTGCGAGGCCGTTATGAACTGAGAGGGAGCGCTGGTGAGGAAATCAAACACTGGCGAATAGTCGAATTCGCAGATGGACATCCACGAACCGTTCAACAGGCTCACCAGGTTCAGGAACCGGGGAGAGGCGACGGCATCCCCGCCCAAACCTCGGCAGCCTAGGGGGAGGGGCCCAGAGATGGCTCCAAACCGGACGGTGCGACCAGGGCCGGCGTAGTCGACCAAGGCGTCCCGAATGTCCGCAGGGGTGAGGGTCGTGGATTGGTCGTCTTCGTCGGAAACCACCAGCACGTATAGATCGGCTTCGTACCTTCGGAAACCTTCGTTATGAACCCGCACTTCCGGATCGGGGTCCACGGTCGCCAAGAGCATCGCCTCAAACGGAGCCTCCTCGGCCGCCCCATCAGTCCCTACATCGACCAAGTCTGCGTAGGCGCTCTCCAACCCTACGTCTCCACGCTCGACCCACCGCGATCCGTCCCGTAGAGACACCAGGCGACCTCGCCGTTGACTGCTATCGACGTCGGTCGTGATGACGCCAACTCGCCAGTCGAGCGCAGACGAAGCCAGCTCACCCGACAACTTGCGGAACGCTTCTGCTAATGACGCCTGCTCCTCAACCATCGAGCAGGAGTCGTCGATGACCAGGAGCACGTCCAGCGCGGCCGGTGCAATCTCCTTCTTGTCCTCGACCCGCAGGTTTCCGCAGGGCGAGACCTGGCTGGAGCTTGCTCCGGGAACGAGCAGATCTAGGTCCATCGCACCCCGCACCTGAGTGTCGCCGTCGAGGAAAAAGGAGGCTCCGAGGGCCACGTGCACGGACTCGCCCGTCGCTGAAGCTGTCCACGACTCGACGTCCACCCAACCGTGCCATGCTACCCCACCACCGCAACCGACCGAGTCCGCGGTCACACCGCCACCCAGCCAGTACCTTCCAGGCCCACAAATGCCTTGCAGCCCTAGGTCTAGCGCGCAGTCGGCGCTGCGGTGGTGCCAACGAAGGTCGGCGCGTCCCTCGGAGAGGGCGTCTAGTGCGAGACTGCTACCGACGCAGGCGTCGATCGCCTCATCGCCCACCACGAGAGTGCCTTCGCACGTCTGGGCGTTGTCTCCGCTGGGCGGTGAGCCTGACGAGCAGGAAAACACCACAACAACAGCCGGCCCAACGATCCTCGGACATGTCAGGGAGCGCAACTTCCCTCCACTGCGTGTGAGATATCAAGCTGCGATCCGACGATCACCGGTTGATTGGGCGTTCCCACCCGGGGCAGCTGCGTATGAGGATCGAGCCAAACAGGAAGAATCAGCTGCGATTCATGAAGTTCCAACGTCCCGGAGAATGGGGTTCCATCCAACTCCACTTCCACTGGGGGAACCGATACAGCGGGAAGTGAGATCTCAATCATGTCGTATACGGCGTCCCACACCGCCACCAGCCACGGTTGATCGGGGGTCCAAAAAGATGGAACATGAGGACCTGCCAAGTCGCAGACCCGGGTCACGGTTCCGCCTGTGGAATAGGTTGCCGCAATGAGCCCGCCTGGATCATCCCAAATGCCGCACTCCCCGGCACTCGTCTGTTGTACGACGGAGATCCTCAGGTCCACGCCGGGCGGTAGTGCCGCGCGAGCGCGCGCCAACCAGGGCCCCTCGTACCCAGCCCCTTCCGCGGATCCAGGCGTTTGGTCCAGCTGATCGGTCACCAGGACCACGTTCACTATCGCCGGTGCTCGAGGCACGAGCCCGGCGTTGCATCCGCCTGGCCGTGACAACTCCAAGATCGCCACCATGCGCTCCAGGAGCTGCTGGTCGGTGGGCAACCCCTCTGCTGACAGCGAGGGAACGGCGAGAGGAGCCACCGCGGAAGTCACAGCGTTGGTCCGAGAAGCAGAGGCGTGAGTAATCAGTCCACTCCTCAGGCACGCGTCGCCGCCTCCGGCGTGTAGCCCGAGGTTCCAAGGGATATTCATCTCGTCCAGCGAGGGCAGCACACGATTGAGCAAGGTGTCTGCAACCAGGGATCGGGCCGCAGGGTGACCCGGTGTGGCACCCACAATGCCAAGGATGGAGACGGGTGGGGCTGGCACGCTCCATTGCAGCTTTCCTGTTGCCAGTTCCTTGCCCATACCGCGAACCGTGACAATGGGTTGCCATGCCTGGTCCGCAAGCGCCACACCAAGTGAGGCAACCAGGATGCCCGTCGCGGCATCGGGGGTTGCAAGCCCTCGGATGCGGAGACTCCCCCTCGCTCCGAGCACAGTTCCAGGGGCAGGAGGTTCGATGAGCGTCAATCCGCCCTCCACGCTGAATGCGCCCAACACCACCTCGGTGGGTCCAGGGTTGATGAGGCGAACAGCGAAAGGGGTAGGGCATTGACGCGGTATGTCGCCCAACTCCAGAAGCTCCGTGTCGAACACGATGTCCTGCGACGTCTGCCGTTTGAACGTGTCCATGACGCCCAGACCGAAGACGTCGGTGTCGGCCACCCATGGCTCTCCGGAGTTGCCACGATCCTCCGGGTTCACCGGAGGCCGTTCTGAAGCGCGCCAGAGGCAACTGGAGGCGATTAGCGTGGCCCCCAATAGTCCGCGATGCCGCCCGCCCGTCCCCCGCTTCACGTCGTCGACCTCCCCATCCTGAAGTTATACCGCTCGGGGAGGGGAGGGTGCAATGCGGAGGCGGTTTCTTGGGCGTGGCACGGTCAGTGCTGCGGCAGCGCTCTTTGCGCACGCGCTAGCAACAGCTTCGGCGGCAGAAACGGGCGAGGCACCAGACTGCCAACGCGGGTTGTTGCAGGGCTGTGACGGTCAGTGCGTCCCCGCGTATTTCCTAGGTGACGGGACCTGCGATGATGGCAGCGCGTTCCCCGCGAACCTCGACTGCCCGGAACTGGACCACGACCTTGGGGACTGTCCCAATCCGAACTCCGAGCCCACGTGCCAGCGGGATGTGGTACTTCGTGCCACGACATGGGCCAACGAGATTGGTTGGCGTCTGACGCGCCTACCCGAGGGTGAAATTATCGCCGATAGACCTCCTGGCACGTATCCTTCTGCCGCGCCGACCTCCTATCGTGAGTCATACAGTGTGGTTGCTGGAGACTATAGATTAGTTACATCAGATTCATTTGGTGACGGGTGGCATGGTGGCGCCATAGCTATCGTAGCCCCCGACACCGACGCGGTGGTCGTGGGTCCGTATTCCGGACCACAGACGAGCAACAAGTCGTACGATTTCTCGATCTCATGTGAAGCGCCGCCTACCTGCTTACTTGGTGTGTCGGCGGTGGAGCAAACGCCGGCCACAGACACGGGAGAATCCGTCGGGGTGCGCGATCGAGCGCTTGGGTGGAGCTTGGCCAATTCCGTAGGGTGGCCGATCGCCGTAGGGGCTCCAATTTGGACAGGGGCAAGCTTTGAAGTGAGCTCCGGCAATTACAACCTCACCACGTGGAGTATCGGAGGGTTGGGCTGGCGAGGAGCCGCCGTGGACGTGTGGTCTCAACCCCTCGGGGGTGGGGCCGTTCGCATGCTTGGCCGGTTCGGGACCCAGAGCGCCACTTCCATTTGGACGCTGCCTGTGGACTGCGATGACTTGGCCAAGGCCCGCGCCCTGGCGCAGGAGGCGTCCATTCAAATCTCGACCTCGCCCTGCACGCTAGCCCTGGTTTCGACCGGGCTTTCAGAGACCGTCGCACTGGAGGTGCGCCTCGTTGACGCTGACAGCTGGAAGGTGGCGCTCGGTGCGAAGTTGGAGCCCGGCCAACCGTTCACCAAGTTGGTACCGGTGTCTACCGGCACTTGGCTCCTCTCCCTAAACGCCACTCCTTCTCTGGAGTCGCCCGATCCGGACTCCGGAGTGGTCGTGTCGCCCCCCGCCCAGCCTCCGCTCCTCGAGCTACGTAATGGTGACGTTGCAGGGGCATTGTTGGCTGTGGCAAATCTAGGCAACACCCTCAGCGACACGATGGTGCTTCGCCTCACGTGCCCGTAGGTGGCTTAGCCGGCCAAGGTCAAGGTAGCTCGAACGTACAGGACCCGTCGTCGACCGAGGCCTCCAGATCGAAGTTGATCGCGCGCGGATCCGTGCATCCCGCGCAGCGCAACGAGCGGAAGGGCGTCACGAGGTCAGCGACCCAATCACGGGTCACCTTCGCTGGTGATTCCAGGACCTCGCGATCGCAGGTACGGACCCAGACCGAGGGGACGATGTTGCCTCCTGCATGCTCCACGCGCGCCTCGCACGTGCGCCCGGGGGATACGAACGCCCGATGCTCGGTGCTGCTCCAGGTTGTGTCAGTCGTGAACGCGCCCACAGGCACCCCATCGCACACGACCTTCACGACGACAGCACCTGCTGTGTCGTAGGCTTGCGTGACGACCCACACCGCCCCAAGTCCGAGGGTACACGACCCATCATCCCGGGTGGCCGTTGCGTCATACTCGGGGGCCGTGGGGTCGGTGCATCCGTACACGTAGGTGCAGGTACCATCGTCGATGTTGGCAGCCGGATCGTAATCGACGGCCACCGGATCTACACATCCACGCCGACATGCAGTCGTGGTGAACCGAATGGGCTCGATGGCCAGCGCCCGGTCGCCTGGCCAGCCACCCACGCGCTGGTCACACACGAAGACCTCGCCAACCGGAAGACGACCTCCGAAGTCGTCCGTGACCTGAACTGTGCAAGTGGTACCGGCTGGTACCACCCGGTCGACTGTCGTGTCGCCAAGCAGCACATCATCGGTGCCGAAGAGTAGCTCGTCGGCGCACCGGAGTTCGATCGTGGTGGCGACCGGTAGGGCCACCGGGTCTGGTGTCCACGAGACGCGGACGCGGCTTAGGGGCTCCGGGGTCACGTCGAGCGGGTCGGTGTCGACGGGCGTCTGGTCGCTAGGGGAAAGGATCTCGGGCCAACATCCGGCCAGCGTGGCCAGGACCAGCAGGCGACGAGCGCCGTGCGCGGCTTCACCGTGGCGCCCCCTCATCGGGCAACCCTATCGCGCCGTCGAAAGGCGGTGACCATCAACGTGCCCACGAGCGCTCCCCACCCTGGCGAGAGCGCTGCGGCAACGCACCCTGCGCAGGCTTCAGACGTATCGCTGCCTCGATTCACGGGACCGTCAGGAGTGGGGTCGCAAGCATCGCCCAGGACGTCGGAGTCCGAATTTGCTTGTTCCGGGTCCGGCACATTTGGACACAGATCACAAGCGTCGCCCACGCTGTCGCCGTCGCGGTCTGCAGCATTCCCAGGCACTCGAGGACAGGGATCGCATGAGTCCCCGAGCCCATCCCGGTCAAGGTCGTTCACGGCTTCAGAAGAGTCGTCTGGGCACAGGTCGCAAGCATCGCCACGTCCATCGAGATCCCGGTCTTGTGGGTCGGATTCGGCTACTTCCGGGCACACATCGCACGCGTCGGGTACGCCATCACGGTCGCTGTCCACCTCGCACAGGCAGTACGGTCCGTCCTCCCCCTCGACGACCCGTACGCTGGACAACAAGCCCTTCTCCCCGCACTGCGCACAGCCCTTCGTGCGATCGGTGATCACGTCCGGCTGAACCGGACAGGCATCACACACGTCCCCGAATTGGTCCCTATCCCCATCTGCGGCGCTCGCGTCGGCGTCCACCGGGCAGGAGTCGCATGCCGTGCCAACCGCATCGGAGTCCTCGTCCCGCTGATCGGCGTTGGAGATCGTGGGGCAGTTGTCGCACGCGGTACCGACGAAGTCACCATCCGCGTCCAGTTGAAGGGGATCGGGCACGTCGGGACACACATCGCAAGAGTCGGGAACGCCGTCGCCGTCAAGGTCCTCCGGGTTGGGGTCGGGCACGCCGGGGCACGGATCGCACGCGTCGCCGATCGTGTCGGCATCCCCATCAAGCTGGAACGGGTCCGGGTCCGCGGGGCAGAGATCGCAAGCGTCGGGCACTCCATCCAGATCGCCGTCCGCGAAGGTGGGGAGTCCCGACACTGGGTCGTACGAGACGAGGGTGTCAGGCGACAATGGACAGGGATCGCAGACGTCGCCGTAGCTGTCTCCATCCCAGTCCGCTTGCGAGTAGTTGACCGCGCTGGCACAGTTGTCACATCGATCGGCAATTCGGTCGGAGTCCTGATCGGCATCGACGGGTAGGCCTGAGATCGGGTCAAGATTCACCTCATCGTCGGGCGTCCACGGGCAAGGATCGCAGGCGGATCCGAGGCCGTCCCCATCAAGGTCATTCTGCGACGGGTTCCACACCAGCGTACAGGTGTCACACGCGTCACCCACACCATCCCCGTCGGCATCCTCTTGCATCGGATTGAACACCCGATCGCAGTTATCGCAACCGGTCGACATGGGACCACCCATGACCGCGCCGGGTCCGCCAACCCCGTCAACGTCATGGTCGGAGATTAAGATGAACATGCATCCAAATTGTTCGTACTCGAGGAAGAAGTCGGTACTGTCGACGACAATGCCCCATCCGGCCCACTCGTTGACTACTGCAGAACATGTAGGATCCTCGAGATCGATGGGCTGCTCCACCGCGCCTGCCCAAGACTGATCGAGAGGTGCCGGGGGGACGAGGAACATCGACTCCGGAGCGGGAACACCATCGCAGTCGAGATCCTGGTACGGCCTGGGCGGGCTAGCCATGGCCGCGGCGGCAACGAGGAGAATGGCGCGCAACGAACCCCCCAGACGTACAGCAGGACATATTGTAGAGCGTGAGGTTGGGCTACGCGTGACGCTGCGCCGCTGTTGAGCGGCGGCGGAGCGAGGCCGTCCGGCGTCGGGATCGACCTTTCGGCGCGTGCGAGAGGGCCCGAGCGCGCGTAGCGGACCACGATGGGAACGAGCGGGACGCGTCCGGAATGGCGAGCGCCGTGCCGACCCGACCACGCGCGCACCCGACCTGCACGACGGTTCGGCACCCACCGTGCGGAACGTGCTCACGACCGCCAACGCCGCCGACGCCCACGGCGTGATCTCGCCGCTGTCGGAGGCCGCGGTGGACGACCTCGTGGCGTACCTGATCGGCGCTGGACTGATGCCCCGCGCCGATCAGGGCGCGATGCTCCCCTCACGCAGCAGGTGGTCGTACCAGGCGCCGCCGGCCTTCCACCACTCGTCCGCATCCGGGGTGAGGCCCACCTGCGCCCGCAGGGCGGCCGTCATCATCCCGCGCACGGTGGCGCGGATCTCGACCTCCGTGAACCGGGTGTTGGGGGAGCGCCCGCAGGCCAGCGTGCACACCGGACCGGTGGGCTGCTCGAAGTCGCAGTGATCGGCGTCCACGACCCGCAGCCGCTGGGATGCTGGCACCGCGGCGAGCAAGATCGGCGCGCTGCCCCACACGTTGCAGGTGCCGTCGTCGCCCCAGAGGCCCAAGGTGGGCACCGTGATGTCGGCCGAGAGGGCAACACCGCGACCGCCCACGTCCACCGGGTCGAGGCCGAAGAGCCCGATCGTGCGCGCATCGAGGGAGGCGGCGAACCAGCTCGCGAGGCCGCCGGCCGAGTGCCCGGCGTACACCACGGAGGTCGCGCCGAGCGACGTGGCCAGCTCGATGTTGTCGCGCCCGTTCGTTTCCTGGTCGATGTTCCACACGTCGGCGAGGCAGGAGCTGGGTGCCACCACGTCGAGGCCCCAGGTGGCGAGGTGCTCGGCCCACACCGCCATCTGCTCCTTCGTGCGCTGCAGCCCGTGGGTGAGCACCACGAGGGGCAGCTCGCCGGCGCCTTGGGGGCGGAAGCGCACCCACGCGAGGTCGCAGCCCGACGTGGTGGTGAGGGTGCCGGTGGTGCGCTCGGTCAGCTCAGGGCCGGCGTTGCGCAGGTCGGACGATGAGGGCGCCGGCGGGTCGGTCTCGTCGGTGCTGTCGGTGTCGTCGGTCGCGTCGTCCGAGTGGATGTCCGAGTGCGGGTCGGTGTCGTCGGTGTCGGGGACGTCCGTGTCGGGCATCGGGTCCGTGTCGTCGGAGCGGTCCGTGTCGGCGCCTGGGTCGGTGTCGACGGCGTCGGACGCGGCGCCCTTTGGCGCGCAGGCCGCGAGCCCACAGAGAAGCCATCCTCGAAACGGAAGAAGGCCGAACGTGCGCGCGCTGAGCACGCCACGAAGCGGCGCGTGAAGATCTGCGGACAGCATGGGCACGCCTCGTTCCAGAGGTCTGCAGGGGCTCGCACCGGCGGGCGGGAAGGGCGGGTTCCGGGGCATGGCAGGCATCCAAGCTGGCAACCTACCATGCATGACCGTCGTGCCGGGAGGGCGGTCCTCATCGGCGCGTCGGTTTCGCGGTCGTCGCCGTCCAACGATCCCCTCGCCACCGCGCTCGGCGTCGGACAGAATGCCCGCGAGCGCGCAGGCGCCGGAGGTCGTGATGCTGGGTCGTCTGCTGGGGTTCGTGGCGATGCTCGGAGCGTGCAGCGTGGCGGAGCCTGAGGCTCCGGTGGCCGTGGAGCCGGGCTTGCCCATCACGCTGGTCGGCGCGCCCGGCACGTGGTCGGTCTACTCGGGCCCTGTCGCGGGCGAGTCGTTGATGGTGTGGGTCCAGGGCGCTCCTGTGGGTGCGTCCATCGGCATGCGGGCCTCCTCCACGCTGGGCCCCGGACGCTGCCCGCAGAAGGTGCTCGGTGTGTGCGTGCGTCCTGGCTCGCCCGGCCTCGAGACCACGGCCATCGTCGACAGCGGCGGCGATGCGTGGCTGGAGCTTCCTGTCCCCGCTGGCAGCGAGCAGAACACGGTGTACCTGCAGGTCGCGGGCGTGCTCCCGAGCGGCGCTCCCGTGCGCACGCTGGTGGTCGAGCTCGTGGTGGCCTGTCCCGACCGCGACTGGGACGGCACCGACGACTGCAACGATGCCTGCCCCGACTCGTGGGACAAGACGGATCCGGGCATCTGCGGATGCTGGGAGCCCGACTGGGACAACGACTTCGATGGTGCCCCCGACTGCATGGACGCCTGCCCCTACGACCCCTCGCTCGTCTGGCCGGGCCCGTGTGGCTGCGATCACAGCGACATGGACTGGGATGGCGCCTACGACTGCGTCGACTACTGCCCCTACAACCCCGCCTACAGCTACACGCCCCCCGACAGCTGCGGCTGTGACGGGCGTGGTGAGAACGACAGCGACGGCGATGGCTGGTACGACTGCGAAGAGGAGTGCCCGAGCGATCCGAGCAAGACCTCCGGCGGCCAGTGCGGCTGCGGCACGCCCGATGAAGACTTGGACGGCGACGGCACAACGGACTGCGTGGATCCGTGTCCGAATGACCCCAACAACTGGTGCATCTGAGCAGGCGAGTTGGGCGTGATCACGGCGCGAACAGCGCCGCGATCTCCCTGGCGTAGCGCTCCACCACCACGTTGCGACGCACCTTCGTGGTGGGCGTGAGCTCGCCGCCCTCCACCGTGAAGTCCACCGGCAGCACGTGGAAGCGCTTGATGGACTGGTAGCGCGCCACCTTGGCGTTGCAGACGCTCTCGATCTGGGCCTCGATGTACGCGCGCACCTTGGGGCTCTGGCTGGCGGCCACGGCGTCGCCGATCTCTTCGCCGCACAAGCGAGAGAGCTCCGCAAAGCCCTCGACGTCCACCGTGAGCAGGGCGGCAAGGTAGGGCTGGCGGTCGCCGACGACCACGGCCTGACCCACGCCAGGGATCTGCTTGAGGTGGGCCTCCATCTCGGCGGGTGCGACGTTCTTGCCGCCTGCCGTGATCAGGATGTCCTTCTTGCGACCGGTGATCTTCAGCCAGCCGTCCTCCAGAGAGCCCAGGTCGCCCGTGTGCAGCCAGCCGTCGTCATCGAGCAACTCGGCCGTGTGCTCGGGCTGGCGCAGGTAGCCGCGGGTCATGCCGCGACCCTTCGCCAGGATCTCACCGTCGTCGGCGATGCGCAGGCTGACCCCGGGCAGCGCCTTGCCGACCGTGCCGTGCCGGACGGCGCGGTAGGGGTTCACCGTGACCACACCGCTGGTCTCGCTCATGCCGTACGCCTCGTGGATGCAGATGCCGAGGCTGGCGAAGAAGCGCAGCGTGCTGGCCGAGATGGGGGCCGCGCCCGTGCTGGCGATCACGACGCGCTCGAGGCCCAAGGCCCCCTTGAGCTTTCCGATCACGAGCCGGTTGGCGAGGCGACGGGCGAGGCCGTTGGGAGCTGTGCCCGACGCCATCTCTTCGTCGAAGGCAGTGAGCTCCACCTTACGCGCCCAGCCGAGCAGTCGGGCCTTGAGGCCGGAGGCTTCCGCGAAGCGCGCCTCCAGCACGGCCTGGAACTTCTCCCACACGCGGGGCACGCCCAAGAAGACCGTGGGGCGCGCGTCGACGAGGTAGTCCTTGATGCTCTTGAGGTCGGGGCAGAAGGTGGCCCGTCCGCCCACGCGCAGCGGCATCAGCACCGTGTGGAGCTGCTCCGCGATGTGGCACAGCGGGAGGTACGACACCACGTCGAGGGACACCTCAGGGTGCTCGAACACCGGGAAGTGCGCCAGGATGCCGTCCACACAGGCGAGCGCGCCGGCGTGGTCGAGCTGCACGGCCTTCGGCGTGCCCGTGGTGCCCGAGGTGTAGATCAGGAAGGCGACGTCGTCTTCGTGGACCGCCGCGACCCGCGCCGCGAAGTCGGCCTTCGGAACCGAGCCTCCGCGTGTGATGAGCTCCTGCAGCGTGAGCACGCGCGGATCGGGGGAGGGGATCGTGTCCATCGTGACGATGTGCTCAAGCTGCGGCATGTGGCCTTGAGCCGAGGCCTCCAGCAGCTTGCCGAGCTGCTCGGCGTCGTCGCAGATCACCACGCGGGCGTGGGCGTGGTCGACGATCCACGCGACCTGCTCGGGCAGGAGGGTGGTGTAGATCGGCGCCGGCACCGCGCGGATCGCCATGAGCGCGTGCTGGCACAGCACCCAGTCCACCCGGTTCTTGCCGACCAGGCCGACGCCCTCACCGGGTGCGACGCCCAAGGCGAGGAGGCCGCGTCCGATGGCTTCCACCGCCGCCCAGGTAGCGGCCCAGTCGAGCTCGCGCCAGCCGGTGCCGGCCCGTTCGCGCAGCGCGATCTCGGCAGAGCGGGTGTGCGCGTGGGCGGCGAGCAGGGAGACGAGGGTGTCGGCCATGGGGGATCCGGGTTTCGGGGCGGGGAATGGGGGGTGGCGTATCGCACCCTTCGTCGTCCTGCGCGCGAGGTGCCCGCCGCGCCCCTGGCGCGACGTTTCCCCATACCCACCCTCACCAGCGAAGGGACCAGCACGTGGTCATGAACGTGAACGTGAACGGTGCGTCTGTGAGCTTCATGGGCATCGTTGTGCGGTGTGGGGATTGAACCCACTTGGTGCCGCCCCTGGCACCAACCAATCGGCTTGTCCCCGCCGCGGGGTTGTGCTCGCTTCCTTTCGCTGACTACCGGCAACTCGCTACGCGGACAGTTCAATCAACCAGTTCGCCTCCTGGATTCGTGCGTCCAGCTCCCTGAGATCCTTGGCCACCGCATCGGCCTTCTTCTGCACCGCAGCGACGCCAATCGTGCCCCGGAACCGCACCTCCGACTTGGTGGCCACGGAGTGCGTGATGGTCGCGGCCTGCGCCAGGTCTCGGTACATCGCGTGCCGCTGCTTGAAGACATCGCGCTCGGCGAGCGCCTGCGTCATGGTGCGACCCAAGATCATCGCGGTGGCATTCGAGAGGTTGATGCGGCGGATGAGCTGCACGAGATCGTTCGCTACGTCCTCGAACTCGGCGATCAGCGCCTCGGGGTCTTCGGCGGGCTCCTCGCCCTCTTGGACCTTGGCGTTGCGCAGGAGGCGAGCCTTCAGCTGCTCGAGCCGCTTCTGGCTGTCGGCACGAAGGGTGAGGGCTTCGGCGAGCTTCATGGGCGCTCCGGGACGGGGGGTGGCCGAGGCTAACAAGGGGAGGGGACTGCCGTCGGACCCGTCCATCCGCTGTTCGGGCACTTCCGACCGAGCGTCGGGCGCTTCTGACCGAGCGTCGGGCGCTTCTGACCGAGCGTCGGGCGCTTCTGACCGAGCGTCGGGCACGATCGACCGAGCGTCGGGCACTTCTGACCACGCATCGGGCACTTCTGACCACGCGTCGGGCACTTCTGACCATGGGATGTCGTGGCGCGTGCCTAGCGCCCGCGGACCCGCTTCACGAACGCCTCGACGACCTAAGTCACGATCAGCGCCAAGATCGACGCGTCGGCTGTGGCGTCGTCGATCAGGACGTTCGCATCGACGACGAGCAGCACGGTGACCCCTGGCTACGCGATCCAAGAGCCTGCGCGCTCGCGCATCTCGTCGAGGGTGAGTCCGAGGACCTCCGCACCGCGGGAGAGCGAGATCACCTCGCGCTCAACGGCGCGACGGACCAGCAGGGCGAGCCTGTCGCCTTGGAAGTCATGGGCGTCCAGGCGGGCGGGTTCCCTTCCGGCCTCGGCGATGAACCCGGGAACCTGGAACGCCGACTTCGGCACGCTGCGCGGCTCGGAGAGCTTGAGGAGCGGCTGACCGGTGCGTTGCTTGTGCTCGGCGTGGACCTGCTGCCACAGGCGACGGCGGTGGGCTCCGCCCCCTTGTTATCGATCCTAGACGAACCATTTCTTCGTCATCCGCATCCATGGAGTGCAGGTCCTGGCAAGCCTGGCGACGCCCCGAACCGCAACGGGGACGGCCGGCGGTGACTTGTGGCGGGAGGTCACCACGGGGCGGCGGGTCCCAGTGGTCGCCTACAGTAGAGGGCAACCCCACGGCCGACCGCTTGGGCGGGTCTTCAGCGGCCCGCTAGCCAGCGTCACGATGATGAAACCGCCGCCCGCCACCCCTCCGCCCCAGCCTCGCCCCTTGGGGGAGCGCGCGCGCGAGGCGATGCGCCTCCGGCACCTCAGCCCCCGCACCGAGGAGGCGTACCTCGGGTGGATGAGGCGATACCACGAGTTCAACGGCCGCAAGGATCCCGCTTTGTTCGGCGCCGAACGCGTGACGGCGTTCCTTAGTCAGCTCGCCACCGAGCGCGACGTAGCCGCCTCCACGCAGAACCAGGCGCTGGCGGCGTTGCTGTTCCTGTATCGCGAGGTGCTGGAGATCGACCTGCCGTGGCTGGATCAGTTGGTGCGGGCCAAACGACCGAAGAGGCTCCCCGTGGTGCTTTCCCGGGAGGAGGTCCGCGCGGTCCTCTCCGCGATGTCGGGTGTCACCCTTGTGATGGCGTCGCTCCTGTACGGGTCGGGCCTGCGGTTGTTGGAGTGCTGCGCGTTGCGCGTGAAGGACCTAGACTTCCAGCGTAGCCAGATCGTGGTGCGGGAAGGAAAGGGCGAGAAGGACCGCGTCGCCCTGCTGCCTGGCGGTCTGCACGCCGCGTTGCGCGTGCAACTCGAGGCCGCCCGCGAGCAACACCAGCGCGACCTGGCGTTGGGTGCCGGGTGGGTGGATCTGCCGCACGCGCTGGATCGAAAGCTCCCGAACGCCGGCAGGGAGTGGCCGTGGCAGTGGGTGTTCCCGGCGACGCGCACCTACGAGCACCCGCGGACCCATCAAACCCGTCGGCACCACCTGCACGAGACGGTGGTGCAGCGGGCGGTGCGCGAGGGGGTGCGGGCCTCGGGGATCACGAAGCGGGCGACCTGCCACACCTTCCGTCACTCGTTCGCGACGCACCTGTTGGAAGACGGGACCGACATCCGAACCTTGCAGGAGTTGCTCGGCCACTCGGACGTGTCGACGACGATGATCTACACCCATGTCCTTGACCGCGGCCCGATGGGGATCCGCAGCCCGTTGGACCGGCTCGGGGAGCTGTTTCGGGAGCCCGAGGGTCCGCCCTATGCGGGTCTGGCGAACGCGGGCGAGGTGCCGTGGGAGGCGGATGATTGGGCGGGGGGCGAGGGGGCTTTGCGGGTGAGAGGTAAGATCGGGGCCTCGAATTAGACGGCGAGGTACGGGGGGATAGGCGGCTCCGGCGGGATAGGCGGGGCTGTCGAATTCACGTTGGGCAGAGCATCCCTACCTGGAGCCACCTTCTTGGATCCCAATTGGGGCGTCACGCGCGCCGTCGACATGTTGAAAGGTTTCGGAGACTGGTTCGCCCTGCCCGAGTCGGCCGGGTTTCACAATCTCTTCGTCATCCGCGATCTCGAAGCGCTTGCCCTCATCGCTGGCCAGCGCGACCTTGCCGCGTTTGCCGTGTCCCTCATCCAGGCGCAGCCAGACTCCGCGTTCACGGCCGGCGTCATTACGAACATCAAGGATCTCTCGGGCCTGGTCCGCCGCAAGCCGACAACTCTTGAGGAGGCGGCGGCCTGGTTCCCACCATATGCTGCGGATCTCGCTTCCAAGCTCGCAGAGTCCAAGGATCCCCACATTGCGCCAGTCTTCGCCGACGCGGTCGCGCTCGCTTCCAGGAGCGCGTCCACGCCGCTGGAACGCGAGGAGTTCGCGTCATCATGCGCCGTCGCAGGGAGGTTCGACGATGCACTCGCCGCAGTTGCCGCGCCAGACTTCGAGCCCAACCGCCGACTCGGGCCCTGGATGGTCGTGTGCGTCGAAGCCTTTCGCGCCGGCCGTCTGGATCTCGCGGAGCAGCTCATCTCCGAGCATTTTTCGAGACCAGGACACTTCCCTCTCAGCGTCCCAGCGGGGCTGCTCGGCCGAGTTCCCTGGGGCGGATATCCGTTCCCTGACTACTGACCCAATGGCCTGCCCAACATGGGATTGCAGCCGACGAGTGCCGTCGGTCGGCGCAAGCGCCTCCCTCTGGCACTCGCAGCTGAATCCCGGTACGTTAGATGTCGGACGGAGGCGCAGTGCCCGACGCGACTTGGCCGGTACTACAAGCTCGGATGATGAAGCTGCCCTCGGAGTCGCAGGCAAAGCTTGCTGCCGCCGCCGCTTCCGAGGTAGTCGCGGTGTGGAGCGCGGTCGCTCCGATGGAAGTCGAAGGGCCTCCCGCCCATGCTGCAGCATCGGCGCGATCGTGGTTGCAGGAGCGAATCCTCCACTCGGGGCTGAAGGCCACAGCGTCCGCAGCCTACGGCGCAGTCGGTGCGTCACAACTGCCACATGGTAGCCGAGCGCGGTCGGCAGGCTTGGCAGCCGCGCACGCGGCGTTTGCCTTGCACTATCTAGCCGAGGGCGATTCCGGTCACGTGTTCACCTCCGCGCGCGACGCGATCAGCAACGCCGTCGCTGCTTGCACCGATCCCGGGCTCCTGGCACGCCTTCTCCTCGATGCGCGCGACATGCCGGAGAAGTCCGATTGAACCTAGCGCAAGCTGGCGGCAACGCGCCCATCCACCCCGCCACTTGGGAATCTAACGGGCCATCTGCGGCAACGCGGCTGACGCCGCGTTGCCGCAGATGGTAGCGTTAGCGAGTCCGTCGGAGTGGCAGATGAAGTTCCTCTGCGCGTGCGGGAACGTGATCCGCGACCAGACGGACAACCTGCCCTTCAAGGCCCAGGTCCTTCCCGACGAATCCGAGGGAGCGGCGTGGGACGCGTTTGCCAAAGCGGCGGCGGGCTACGTTGATGCGGCGGTCGCCGGCGACGACGCGCTGGCGGAATGGTTCAAAGCGCGGTCAGTGCCGGACACCGCTGAGGCTCGATCGCACGAAAGCGCCGTCTACGAGTTGGCGAGCATCATCGACCGAAACTGCGTGTACGCCTACGAGTGTTCTGCCTGCGGGCGCCTCTACATCGAACGCGAGCGCGGCGCCCTTGCCTCGAGGTTCGTGTCGTTCAGGCCGGAGTCGGGGGTGCCCGAAGGTGTGCTCCGGAAGCGCACCTGATCCCCAACGGCTCGGTGTGCATCCGGCCGGTCACGGCCGCGGCGCGATGCTAGCGGCGGCATGCTGGCGGACCGCGCGGCTTGACGCCGCACGGCCGCAGATGCAAACGTTACGCAGCGAAATGGTCACAGCCCCCCTTCGAAACGCCCTCCAAGAGCTCACCGACGAGCTGACCGGCGACAGGCTCGGCGAACAGGTCGAGCGAGTTCGCCTGCTCCCGTGCGCGCACACGATCCGTCTCCTCGGCCGCGCCGAGCCGGGCGAGCCGAGGACGTGGCGCTTCAACTGCATCCAGTACGCGTTGGGGCTCCAAGCCCCGCCACCAGCCGTAGAGTGCCTGTGCCGTCATGGTGCCGTGTTCCTCGGGACAGACTTCCTTTCCTGGCTTGTGAACCGCCTTCCTTCATCGGCACCCAACGAGACAGGCAGCCTGATCGTCTACCTCGATGGTGGCGCGATCAAGCACGTTGGCATCAGCACCGATGGCCGAGTCGCATCGAAGTGGGGCGGTGGTCACCTGTGGGATCACGGGATCTTCGAGGTACCCGCCTCGTACGGTGACGCTGTCGCCTTCTACCGGCCCCCGGAGGCTAGGACCGCCGGCGATCTATTTCTCGACTATGCGCGTGAGCGCCTTGAACCGCCCCTCGTTGACGCCATCATTGGCGGCGCCGCCGGTGCGTAACGAGGCCATGCTGGCGGAACGCGCGGCTTGACGCCGCACAGACGGAGATACTAGGGTTGGGTGGAGGTAGTCGTTGCGGGTTTTCGCGTCGAACCGCGAGCTCTTCGATGCGATCGTCGAGCTCGCAGCGCGGCTTGACGCCTTGGGTCAGGCGCCTGCGGCGCGTGAGATCCGCGAGGGCATGGCTTGCATCAACGGTCTCACCGACGGCTGGGGAGAGTTCTACGCTGCGGCCGTGGCCGCCGAGCGCCGGTTCGGCTGGCAACTCCAAGCATCGGACCGCGAGGACCTGCGCGCCATCTGTGAGGCAACTCGAAAGGCCGTCTATCGGCGGTGAGCCGAGCGAGAGCGCCCCCCCCTAACCCGCCGCTGCAGCCGACGAGCGGCGGGGCCACCCTACTCGCGAGTGTGGTACGCTTCGAACCCGCCGCTCGCGGCTGAGCGGCATCACGTTATTCCGCCGGAGCAACTCGCATGGGGTGGACCGCATTCGACGATGGAAAGTCACTCGGATCGAGCGGTTCCGAAGGCGGCACGACTCGACGCGACGAAGAGCACGATCTCGGCGCTCGGATCACGCTCGAAGAAGGCGGCGGGATCGCGCCTTGGTCCATTACGTGCGGAATCTACGGGTGGATGTTCCATACGAGGTACTTCGCAACCGAAGACGAACGGAACCGCGAGTTTGATCAGATGAAAGTCGGTTTGGAGGACGTCTTGGCAATCATCCCGCTCAAGGACGACGCGACGCCGGAGCAGATGTCAGCCGTGTCGTCTGCGATCGAGGCGTTCGTCAAGCGCTTCGAGTGAGCGGCGGTCCGGCGGCGGAATTCACGTTATACGGCACGAGGTCACTGCATGCGGTGGTAGCCAAACTGGAGACGGCACCTGCGTGATCGTCGAAAGACAGTTGCTCGGGGTAGGGTTAGCGAAAGCGCCCTTACGGGTTCGAATCCCGTCCACCGCAATGGCGGCGCGCCCACCATCCGCGACGTGCCGTATAACCCGCCGCTGCACTGGACCGCGGCCGCCGAGCGCTTATCTTAATTCGAACGGTGGTCGGCGCGGCCGCGGCCAGTGAACGGCATTACGTTATTCCGGTTGAAGATGGCTTGGACGCGCAAATATCCTCGCGAGTGGATCGAGAAGGTGCCGGCGGAAGTATTCGCTTGCCTGCTTCCCGGCGAACTGCGCATCAATGTCTTGCCGGGCAATGGACACGTGAATAGCGGCGCTCCATGGAATGTACCGGTCGATGTGATCCGGTTGGAGCTTCGAATGCCGAACACACGCCTGTGGCTCGAGTTCGATGACGATCTAAACACTGTCCGGGCTTGGCGTAGAGAAGAGTAGCGCGGCCACACGGCGAGCGGAATTCCCGTTAGACAAAAGGTGTCCTGTGATTTTTGGAGATCCGACTTGCTTCGCTGCCGAGGGCGACTTCACCGCCCAGAGCGGTACGTTCGTGTACGGCAGGTTCCGCGTGTGGGTCGCGGGCTGTGCTGTCGGTACCTTCGCTGAGCAGGTCCTGGATCTTGTCGGAACGACCGGCGTCCTTCGTAGGCCGGTCCCGCCTGCGTCACGATCGGCCGCGGCACTGGGTGGTCAAGAGTTCCTTGAGAAAGTATGGTCGGTGGTCTACGATACCGGTCCATGGAACGCGCGTGAGCATCGCGAATGGTCGCCCTACGTGTGGTTTGACTCGTGCGAGGGCTACGAGCCTGTGCGGTCTGTCATCGCAGATATGGGTGACTGGCATCGCGTGGTGTGGCAGCTCGCCGGGGAAATGCAGGCGCGTGAGTTCAGAGTGCCCCTCGCCACCTATGAAGGCGTCACGACCGACTTTCTTCGGTGGCTCGACAGCGGCCTTCGGGAGCGGCGGCAGGCCGGTGGGGCGTAGTGTCTAACCACGCGTCGCAGCTGCCGGCCGGCAACCCAGAGCTGGTGTTAGACTCGGAGAACGTGCCGTTGCCGGCCGCAGCTGAACGCGCACGTTAGGTGGGCTTGAATGGTCGAAACGATGCTGCTGCCGATGCTTCGAATGGCGATGCTGCTCCTCGTCGCCGGGGTGATCCCGCAGGCCCTTGGAGCCTTTGTTCTGTCGAGAGCCTCAAGAGGGTGGATCCGTACGTTAGTCGGCACTCTGCTGCCTGCAGTGACCTTCTTTCTCATCTCTGCCTTCTTCTTCCGAACGCAGGCAGCGCAGCTGCGCAGCGAAGGCGTCTACGCCTGCGGAATGTTTGGCGCAATGGCACTCATCACGACATTCGGTGGGTCCTTGGTTCATTTGATGATATCGGCGCTCTGGGCGGGCAGTGAAGCGGTCCTTCGAAAGCTCCGCAGCGAGCAAAGGGCCGGCGATGCCGCCTAATTCACGTCAGCCTCACAAGGAGACCTTATGGGCATACTGACCGACTTTGTGCTCGCCGATGAGGGTGAGGGCGGTGCGATTGGAAAGGCTGATCGACCATCCGAATCGTGGAAGTGCCTCGAAGGCTGGAAGGGGGTCGAAACGATCAAACTTGCGACGCTATTTCTGATTGCTTCGGGGCGTGAGCCCACCGTCGAGGAGACCGTCGATGAGAGCGCCGAATTTGAGCTCGCTGGCGGCGACAAGGAGGAGGGCCCATGGGTGTTCCGGTTTCCGCCCAAGGTGGTCTCGGCCATAGCATCAATCCCCAATGCTCAGCTGCCTGCCGTCGCTTCCGCTTGGTGTGAAACCGAAGAGTTGCATATGGACCGCTGGTCCCTGAGCGAAGCCGAGCAGTTCATCGCTCAGCTTCAAGAACTGCTCCAACAAGCCATTTCTAGCGAGAAGTCGGTCTTCCTCTGGCTCTGCCTGTGAGGCTAACTATGCGTTCAAGCGGACTGCGGGGCTATCGTGTTTCTTGATGTTCTGTCGGCCCGCAGCCGCTTAACGCGGCGTTGTGCGGAGGATGCGTGACTGACGACGAACCGACCTCGTGCATCTACTGCCGACGTCCCTCGCACGACGCGCGCGCAGTCGAACACGTCATCCCGGAGTCTCTGGGCAATTCTGAGTGGGTGCTGCCCCGCGGCGCGGTCTGCGACGACTGCAATCATCGGTTGGGCGGGACCATCGAGGCGGGCTTTGTGAATCGCGACCTGGGGGCACTTCGTCACATCGCCGGTGTACCCGGAAAGCGGGGCTACAGCACATGGACGCCTCCGATTGGCGCGTTGGCGGTGACGCTGCCAGGTGGTGCCCCACTCGGCGCTGGTGGCCGGATCAAATCGCTCTTGGTGACGCCCGCGGATGCAGATCCCGTAGATATTGCGCGGGAGGCCGAGCACACACTGCGCTTCGACATGACGATCCGTCTACCCATAGACAAGCGCGAACGATCGCGTTTCGTGTCTCGCATCTTGCTGGCATCTGTTTGCTCGCTCCTCGGCCGGCGTGCCGCCTTGACGCCGGGGCTGGACATCCATCGAAGCAACCTCCGGCCGGCGGGGGGGCATCTTCCGGTGCTAGCAGTTCCTGTTCAGGGTGAGCCACACCCCACGCAGGCGTGGGCGGTTCTCCTAGCTCGGGATGGCATTTGCCTCGAACTCTGGTCGATAGCAAAGCTCTCGATGCGCTTCGACGGCCACGCCGTCGATTCAGAAACGGAGTCGACTATTGTGCTTGATACTCCGGGCCGTCAGCCTCTATTGGTGACGGGGAGGCCTGGGGAACCGCCGGAGGCCAGGCTCGGCCTGCCCCCCGTCCAACCTGTGCGTGAATCTGACCGGCGTTGAAGGTCACCACGCCCAGTGCCGGTCTAACGCCCGAAGCTTGCGCGCACGTTGAACGCCGCCGACCGCTCCCGGGTGCCTCGCGGCGATGTATCGTCGCGTCCCGCGGCGAGGACCAGCGGAAGGCCATGGCCGAGGTGGTCTGTCACTGCTTCGCCGGGGTACGCGAGTCGCTGGGCAAGCGGCGTGGATCACCGCCAATACGCGCCCATGTGGCCCGCGGCAGCGTAACCGAATTTCCGCCGGCAGGGCCGACTCGAGCGCGGGCGGCTTTCCCGCGAGGGATCCAGGGCGGCGGGCCCGGAGCCCGGGATCAGCCGGCTCCTCGGCCTCGGCAACTCGGTATTCGACCTACGACTGTACGCCTCCGCCGTTCGCCGATAGAGTCCCGCCATGCCTCCATCAATTCCCTTCGGGCGCGCTTCCCGCGGCGCGCCCTATGTCGCGCTCGCGCTTCTGGCGTCAGCTGGATCCTTCGGATGTTTGGACCAGAATCAGTCGGCGGCGGCCCCGCCCGTCCAGGCGCCAGCGCTCGCGCCACTGACTCGTGGGGAACTGGATGCGTTCGTCGCAGCGGTGCTCGCAGCCTTCCGCGCTTCCGATCGCCAAGCGCTCGGCGGCCTGATCGATGCCGGCTCGATCTTTGGGGACCTTGCCGGAGCGTCCTTGGGGCCCCTACGCCCGGAGGAGGAGCGCCGCATCAACGAGATGCTTTCCTACTTTCTGCTCCCACGGAACGAGACTTGGTCTGCTCGGCTCCTCTCCGACGAGCCGATGGGCGACCTGTGGAGCGTTCGGATCGGATTGATTGATCCGCGCGGTCGCGTGAACCAGGCGCATGTTCAGGTGGGTCGGACGGCGAAGGGCGTACGAGCAGTCGACGTCTGGACACTCACCTCAGGTGGGACCCTTGTCGAACTCATGCGGTCCACAGTCGCTCGGCAACATGGTTCAGATAAACCGCAAGGAGCCGAGGTAGCCCAGACGATAGCCAGGCTTGAAGCGCTAAAAGCACAGGGTAGGTGTGACGAGGTGATTCGCATCGTGGACGGTTTGCCACCGTCTGTCGGTGACAGTTTCCTGGTGCACCGCGAGAAGATCCATTGCGCGGTCGCCCTTCCCGTAGAGGAACGCGTCGCCGTCGTCGCTACGTACCTGGAGAAGTTCCCTGACGCGGGCGACGCTGACTACCAGCGGCTGACTTTGGCCTCCCTGCGGAACGAGCCGAGTGCAGCCGCGCGCGAACTGCGCAGCCTTCACGACAAGCACGGGCCCGACGGATACGTCATGGCGTACGCAGCTTTGATGCACATGGCGGCGGGCGAGTCCGACGAGATGGTTCGCGCCATGCAATTGTCCCTTGCCGAGGAGCCCGATTTGCTGGCGTCTCGCAAGTTCGCCGCGGCGATCGCCGCGGCCAGTTCCGACGAAGCACAAGTCGAGACAGCTCTTCGCGAGATCACTCGTGTAGGGGGTGGACCCGCTGACCTCCAGAGCGCCCTCTATCAGGGGGTCCGGTCGACGCCGGCATACAGGCGCTGGGCCCAAGCCGCGTCGGCCGCCAGTCCGTAGTGTCGATAGGCCGCTCCAGGCAGGTGCGCGCTCCGCGCGTGTCGGGTGGCGCTGCGGTTGCTCTACTTCGGCCCGGCGTGCGTGCTCGCAGGGCGGACGGCCCACCCCGTTCGCGCTGCTGGGATTCCCGTGCGCCTCGGCTGTCACGTCGCAGCTCCCCGACCGCCCGCCGTCCGAGCACCGCCTTCCCTCCCGGTGGCGTTGGTCGGCAGGGCCAGCGACATCGACGAGGCCGACGGCCGCGTCGAGGGACAGCACTCGCCGGCTCGCCCGAGTTGCGCAGCCTCGGCCACTACCTGTGGCGCGGCATCCAATGTCGGATGGAGCAGACAGGGGACTACCCCCTCGCTCCGCTCGGGCGTAGTCCCCCGCAGCTCACCCGGACGTTATGGGGCAAGACGATGCGCGCTGACTGGTTCCGCAATACGACGTGGGACGCCGCCATTGAAGAGGCGTTCGATGGGAAGCTACGTCGTGCGCGAAGGAAGGAACAGTACCTCCGCATCCAGGCATGCACGCTAGCCCGCTCGCATCCAGAGATCGCCCTGAAGCTGCTTGATCGCTACTTCGAGCTCCACGACCACTTCGATTGCGCCCAAGCCCACGTCGATCGAGCCACGGCGCTTCTCACCCTTGATCGCGTAGACGACGCGCTGGAAGCCTACGAGGCAGCCCTCGCCAGGGAGGCCGTGTTCCCGAATCTACAGACCCAGGCGTATCTCGATCTTCCGTACATCGTCGCCACCCGTCGTGTTCGGGAGCAGTACAGGCGTGCGCTTGATCTGCTTCGTCGACACGAATCGCGTTTGAAGTTTCCCGTCGACCACTTCCGCTGGCATGCCGCCCACGCACTGATCGGCGTCGCTACGGGTGAGGCTGATGCTGTCCGCAGCCATGCGGAGCGTGCTCTTGAGGCCGCGAGCCGCGATGACTCCGGGTTCCGCTACCACCCTTCCGTGGGCCTCGTCACGCCGCATCACGACGCCGTCGTCAGGAAGCTGGAGGCGCTATGTGCCCTATAACGACCGGTTGCAGCGGACGGCCCGCAGGGCGGCCCGCCTCTGAACCGGCACGTTATTCCGGTTGAAGATGGCTTGGACGCGCAAATATCCTCGCGAGTGGATCGAGAAGGTGCCGGCGGAAGTATTCGCTTGCCTGCTTCCCGGCGAACTGCGCATCAATGTCTTGCCGGGCAATGGACACGTGAATAGCGGCGCTCCATGGAATGTACCGGTCGATGTGATCCGGTTGGAGCTTCGAATGCCGAACACACGCCTGTGGCTCGAGTTCGATGACGATCTAAACACTGTCCGGGCTTGGCGTAGAGAAGAGTAGCGCGGCCACACGGCGAGCGGAATTCCCGTTAGACAAAAGGTGTCCTGTGATTTTTGGAGATCCGACTTGCTTCGCTGCCGAGGGCGACTTCACCGCCCAGAGCGGTACGTTCGTGTACGGCAGGTTCCGCGTGTGGGTCGCGGGCTGTGCTGTCGGTACCTTCGCTGAGCAGGTCCTGGATCTTGTCGGAACGACCGGCGTCCTTCGTAGGCCGGTCCCGCCTGCGTCACGATCGGCCGCGGCACTGGGTGGTCAAGAGTTCCTTGAGAAAGTATGGTCGGTGGTCTACGATACCGGTCCATGGAACGCGCGTGAGCATCGCGAATGGTCGCCCTACGTGTGGTTTGACTCGTGCGAGGGCTACGAGCCTGTGCGGTCTGTCATCGCAGATATGGGTGACTGGCATCGCGTGGTGTGGCAGCTCGCCGGGGAAATGCAGGCGCGTGAGTTCAGAGTGCCCCTCGCCACCTATGAAGGCGTCACGACCGACTTTCTTCGGTGGCTCGACAGCGGCCTTCGGGAGCGGCGGCAGGCCGGTGGGGCGTAGTGTCTAACCACGCGTCGCAGCTGCCGGCCGGCAACCCAGAGCTGGTGGTAGACTCGGCGAACGTGCCGTTGCCGGCCGCAGCTGAACGCGCACGTTAGAGGTCTATATGCCCAAGATCATTCCCGGCCTGCCAATATCAAACGATCAACTAAAGGCACTTTTTGACTACTTAGACCAGCCAAATCCGATGCCATGTACACACACATTCAAGGAAACCACAGAGTTTCTAATTTCAAATCACCTTCCCGTTAAAGAAACTCTGCATTGGCTTGGGGAAAATGGTGCTGGCTGTGATTGTGAAGTTATTTTCAACACCGATGCCGAGTGGGGTGAAACAGTAGGTAGGCTTCCACCAGATGAAGACCTCTAACCCGGCGCTCAACCTCGCTCCCTTCGGTCGCTGGACGGCGCTAAAGCGCCGCCGGTTAGCTCTACGTTATCCTGCACAAATGCGACCACCGACGTTCGAGATTCTCCCCGGACTGCCG